>CAZFCM010000001.1:0-2624 GCA_964517725.1 uncultured Candidatus Saccharibacteria bacterium
TGATCAGCCATCTCTCTAACCTTTTTCAAGAATCCGTCGGAAGGATACTGATGTCGAATCGGTTCCATAACAATAGCTCCAACGTCCCCGGTCAAAATTATCTTTTCCAATTCTTCTGGATGATTATAACGAAAAGGCAAAGCTGTGCCTAAAAGACCCCTCGGCACACCAGATGGCAATAAGCCGGACAAAAGATGGCCATCCAAATTGCCTGAATAAGAAAGATTGCTGGAAATATACCAATCATGCCAACCATGATAACCACAAAAAGCTATTTTTTCTTTTCCGGAATAGGCCCGAGCAATTCGGACGGCAATTGACATAGATTCGCCTCCCGTACGAGAAAATCTCACCATACCAGCCCACGGATTTATTTTTATAAGTTCTCTGGCCAATTCCACTTCTTCTGGACAGTTAAGGGTGGCCATTGAACCATGATCAATCGCCCTTTTTACGGCTAAATTAACGTCCGGATCGGCATAACCCAAGATACAAGCCCCCACACCCATTATTGAAAAATCTTTATACTTCTTTCCGTCCAAATCAATCAATTCTATGCCTTTCGCTCTCTTATAATAAGCCGGCCAGCCTTCAGGTAAAAACATCTCGGCACGCTTAGAAAGCAACTGACTACCGCCGGGTATTATCTTTTTTGCTTCTCTCCATAACTTTTGTCCCTTGCCCTCTTTTTTCATTTTTTATTTGTTCTCCTTTTATAAATCTTAATGATATATGTCTGGTCTCGAAAAACAAAAAAAGCCGGATACTTTTTATTGTCCACAACCCGAAGAATGTCAAACTGGCTGGCAATGCTTTTCTTTGGATCCAATCTGCTATCCTGAACTGTCCGACGACGATAAAAAGTCGATTTGCCTATTTGTTTTTGAGCCTTCAACCGACCAAACTCATCTACAAAATCAAGAGCCATCTTGTTAACCTGCCGACCAAGTTTTTTCCGCCACTCTCCAGCAAGCTCGGTCCCATCCAAATTAAAATGGCTTTTCAAATAATAATCACCAGTGTCAAAACCCGAAGCCATTTCAAAAAGCGTAACTGGTATTCTAGTCTTTCCTTCTAAAATCTGCCAGGTAGCTGGAGACATACCTTTGCCAGCCGGCAAATCACTTGCATGAATAACTATGTTTCGACGGCTTTTTTTTCTAATCTCGGATCCGGCATATTTTTCATAACTCAAAAAGAAAGTGATATCCGAACCCGAAACAACTTTTCCGGTATCAAACAACAATCTGCAATCGTGACCTTTTTGTTTTAGGATTTTGGCTAATTTTTTGCCATAAGGCAAATACCAACTCCCTTCGTTTTCTATCAATAAATTTATTTTCATACTCAAAAATCAGACCAGAAGACGACGACTAAATGGCGTCCCTCTTTCTATATTGCGAGAGGCCCGCCGACCAATAGCTTTTTTAAAAAATTTCGGGGCCAATCCGAAACCCGGACGAATAATCCTCAGATTTTCCTCACTAAACCGCTCGCCCTTTTTTACATCTCTGACAACAAAAATTGACTTTCTGAAAATTAAGCTACCCTTTTCCTTTTTCGTTAAACGGTAATTGGGTCGACCCATTACTTTTTCCATCTCTCTTATCCCGATAACTAATTTTTTAAACTCAACCGGCTCAAGAGAAAAACTGGCATCCGGCCCACCTAAAGCGCGATTTAAAGTAAAATGTTTTTCAATTATTGAAGCGCCAAGCGCTACCGCCCCAAGCGCTGGATAATCTTCCAGACTGTGATCGGAAAGTCCAGAAATAACGCCGAGACGTTTGCTGATATCGGCAACTGTAGAAACATTCATATCTTCCATTGGAGCCGGATAAGCGCTAACACAATGCAAAACCGCCACTTGAGAACTTCCATTCTTCCTTAAAGTTTTAATAGCTAAATTAATTTCCGATAGACTGGCCATCCCTCTCGAAATAATAACCGGCTTGCCCGTTTTTCCAATTTTTTCTAGAAGTGGTATATCGGGCACTTCAAAAGACGCGACCTTGTACAAATCAACGCCGATTTTTTCTAAAAAATCAACCGCGGTCGAGTCAAAAGGAGTAGAGAAAAAGATTAAACCTTTTTTATTGGCATACAACTTAAGCTTCGATTGCCAATCCCACGGAGTGTAAGCCTCGCCGTAAAGTTCGTAAAGCTTCTTGCCTCGCCAAACGGCATTATCCTTGACTATAAAATACTCTTTGTCTGAATCTATGGTAATCGTATCCGGAGTGTAAGTCTGGAGCTTTATGGCATCGGCTCCGACTTCGGCCGCTTTATCGATTATTTCATAAGCTCTTTTTATATCCTGACCGTGATTGCCAGACATTTCAGCGACAATAAAAACTGGTTGGCCCGGACCAATTTTCTTCTTTCCAACTGTAATTGGCATTATTTTTTTCATTTCTCCGATGTAAAATCAAATTCGTAAGTTCCATTTTCGACTTGTCTGACTCCTTCTTTTTCCATTTCTATTCTCTCTTTGTAACCATCGGTTTCCCTAATTGATTTAATATAAGCTTCCCAATTTTCCGAATCTAAAGACAAAAGAGTCTGTTCGGCGGATAAAAAATTTACCGAGCAGGAAAAAGTCTTGCCGCCTTTTATATAATCAA
>CAZFCM010000001.1:2634-5813 GCA_964517725.1 uncultured Candidatus Saccharibacteria bacterium
CATTCATTCGAAAGCACCAACACCTCTCCGGACAATCGGCCTTTTTTCATTTCCCCAATAATATATTTCATTTGCTCAAAGGTTGAATTTGTCTCCCTTTCAACTTTTATCTTCCCTATCGGCACACCAAGATCAACAAGTTCTTTTTCCATCACATCGGCTATTGTCAAATCTTTAGGTAAAAAATCCTTTAATTTCCCTTTTCCGCCAGAAACCACCACCTCGGAAAAAGCGCCGGTGCGCCAAAGTCTGGCGCCAGCTTCTATTCTCAACCGATCGTTGGTAAAACCAGTCCCGTCGCCAAGACCGAATTCATCTAAAACTGTCCGCCAAACCCCATTGTCATCCTTTATCAAACCGCCAGATAAAATAAAAAGCGTTTTCTTCATTTTTTAATCTTGTCAGCTTTCAAAGAAGCTTTGTAGCCTTCATTTCTTTTAATATGGGCATTCAATTTCTTAATTTTCAAATTCTTATCGAGAAAGGCGACATAATCGGCATAACCTAGTCCGGTTCCAGCTTTTTCCAACACCAATCTTATCATTTCGAGATCCTCAAAATTGTCAACTGTAAAACGATAGTTTGACATATTTTTTGGCGCTGAAAGGTTGGCCTTTTTAAAAAACGGACTCTTTCTTATATAAGGAGTAACATGCTCCCTATCGGAAAAAAGCGTGGCTTCCAGATTTGCTTTCTCAAGCGCTGTCCGCCGGAAAATCTCGACATCCATTCCGTCTGGATATGTTTCTTTTTCAATATTGGATGCGTAATCAACCCCCTCTTTGATAAAAAGTCTGGAAACGTCATCGATAACAGCCGGATCTATGAGCGGACAATCCCCGGTCACCCTCATTATCGCTGGAAAACTCGGAAAAAGACTTGCCGCTTCGTTATATCTGCTCAAAACATCCTCAGGAGAACCTCGAAAGAAATTAAAACCTTCTTTGCGACAAAAATCTTCTGTTTTGTCGTCTTCACGATTGGTCGTCGTGGCTACGATTATCTTGTTTACTAACCTAGCCTTTCCAACCCGTTCCAAAACATGAGCCAATAGCGGTCGACCGGCAATTTCTGCCAAAATCTTGCCTGGTAATCGACTAGAACCCATTCGGGCCTGAATAATACAAAGAATTTTCATAAAATATTTCTTAAAATTATTTCAGCTTTTTCTAAAGAATTAAAGGTTTGTCTGCTCTTAAGCAAACAATCGAAAAAATAATTTATTTCATCCTTATAAACATCGTTAAAGTCAAAATCAGTAGCGGAAAAAATTTCTCTTTCAAAATTCTGACCGGAAAAAATTACTTTGTTTGACAAAAAATCCCAAGTCAAGTTGCCTTTTTGCCCGACAATACAGATATTTCGGCGATATGAACGAGAAAGATAATTGGAAACTACTGTTCCTAAAACACCATTCTTAAAAAGAAAAGAGCCCGCCGCAAAATCTTCCGTCTCAATAGCCAAATCGCCACTGCGATTTCTAATAATTTTTCTTTCCAAGACCGGTGAAAAATCATTAAGCCAAAAAAGAAGATCGTATTCGTGAATATCATCCAGGACAATTCCCCCGCCAGTTGATTTTTTTGCAGCATAATTTTTCCTATAGTCTTCTCCCGGACGCCAGAGTGGCAAATAATAACCAAATTCGTGACTTATGCCGTAAATCCGACCCAATCTACCGCTATCGATAAATTTTTTTATAAACTTGATAGAAGGATGAAAACGCATATTGCAACCGACCATAGTTATAAGTCCCTTTTTATCGGCAATTTTCTTTAAATCGGCTAAACCCGTCAAATTATTTGAAAGGGGTTTTTCTATAAAAAGATGACAACCTGCTTCGGCAGATAATTTAGCTAAGGATAAATGTTTATTATTCGGCGCACAGATAAAAACCGCGTCAAAAACAGATAATGATTCCTTATTAAGCGAGGTCAGAACGAAAGGAAGATCAATCAACTTCGATTTGTCCGAATCGTAAACAAAAATTTCCTTTAAACCGAGAGTCTTTAAATTTCGGTAATGCCTCTTACCTATTGAACCAAAACCGATTATGACGACTTTCAGATTGGCGTTTTTTTTATTTTTTTTTCCCATCAAAATAATCTTTTATAATTAGACTGATTTTTCTTACTTCTCCCTCTTTTAAACCAACAAAAAGAGGCAAAGTGATGGCCGTTTTTGCATACAAATCGGCATTCGGACAATCGGCCTCTAAGCCAAAAGATTGATAAAAGGGATGACTGTAAACGGCAGGGTAATGGAAATTGACTCCTACTCCTCGGTGCCGGAGAAAATTCATAAGAGGCAAACGATCAATTGGTTTTTTGACCCGAATAACAAACAGATGATTAGCAGAATCACGACTGTTAGTTGGTAAAATTATTTCTTTCTCTCTTGATAAATGTTTCTTGTAAAATCTAACCACCTCTCGCCTTTTAGACAAAAAGTGGCCAAGTTTTGAAATTTGTGAACGACCAAGAGCGGCGCCGATATCAGTCAATCTGTAGTTGTAACCCAATTCTGACATTACATTAAAACCATTTTCGTCTTTTCTAATGCCATGTCGGCTGAGACTATAAAGTTTTTTATAATATTCTTCTGAATTGGTAAGCACCGCCCCGCCTTCACCAGTGGTAATAGATTTAACCGGATGAAAACTAAAAACCGACATATCGCTCAATCCTCCTACTTTCTGACCTCGATAAACAGCGCCAAGAGCGTGACAAGCGTCTTCGATAACTAAAAGTTTTCGCTTTTTGGCTAACTTTTTTATTTTGTCCATATCGCACGACTCTCCGGCAAAATGCACCGGGACTATCGCCTTGGTTCTAAATGTAATAAGTTTTTCAATCTTTGACTCATCAAAATTATAATTATCAAGTCGAATGTCGCAAAAAACCGGCTTTGCCCCAACTGCAACAAGCATGTTGGTAGTGGCCACAAAAGTGTTCGGTGAAGTAATAACTTCATCTCCCTTTTTTAAACCAGCAACCAGATAGGCAAGATGCAAAGCGGTGGTGCCCGAAGAAACAGCAACTGCATATTTTGTTCCGACAACTCGAGTCAAAGCCTTTTCAAATCTTTCGACCTCCGGACCTTGAGTCAGCCAAGGAGATTCCAAAACCTTAAGAACGGCCAATTTGTCCTGGCGATCAATTCTCTGCCGTCCGTTAGGA
>CAZFCM010000001.1:5823-20594 GCA_964517725.1 uncultured Candidatus Saccharibacteria bacterium
ATCATGACATTTTTGGAAAAATTTCTTTCTTAACTTTCTCTATAACTGTTTTGAAAGAAGATTTGGAAAACCACTGTTTGTTAGAATCGCTAGTAAACTGAAAACCAACGGGCAAAGCTTTGCCCTTTTTATAAAAATGGGAAAATCTTTTCTTCAAATCAAAAAGTCCTCCATTCTCCGGCAAGATTAAAAAGTATTTTCCTATATCAAGAGAGTGTCTGGCCTCTTCTTTAGTCAAAAGAACCTCATGGATTTTTTCGCCCGGCCTTATCCCAATCAACTTGCGTTTGGCTGAAGGCGCCAAAACGTCAAAAAGATCGACAATTTTCATGCTGGGAATTTTCGGCACAAAAATTTCCCCACCGGCCATGTTTTCAAGGGCAAAAAGAACCAAATCGAAACTTTGTTCCAAATTTATCCAAAATCTGGTCATTGATTCGTGAGTAATTTGGACAGTACCAATGCCTGGTGCTTTAAGAATTTTCTCTATAACGCTCCCTCGGCTACCCATCACATTCCCATAGCGAACAGCTGAAAACACAGCGCCGTGTCCAGAATACATGTTCCCGCCAGTAAAAATTTTTTCGGCACAAAGTTTGGTAGCACCATAAAGATTAATCGGCTCTGCCGCCTTATCAGTTGAAATCAATAAGACTTTCTTGACCCCGGAATCTATCGCCGCCTCGATAACATTCTGACTTCCAAAAATATTAGTTTTTATCGCTTCAAACGGATTATATTCTAAAGTTGGTACCTGTTTTAAAGCAGCGGCATGAACTACGAAATCAACACCCTTGAAAGCGCGCACTAGACGATCGCGATCCCTAACATCACCGAGGAAAAAACGAACCCTTTTGTCGTCCCCTATCTCTTCGCCTAATTGCATTTGTTTAAATTCATCCCGGCTGAAAATTATCAATTTTTTCAAACCGTAATTTTTAAGAATGTGTTTGGCAAAATTTCGGCCAAAAGAACCCGTTCCGCCAGTTATAAGAATCGTTTTGCCTTTTAAGAAATTGGTTCGCATATTTTTTGATTTAAAAAAAATTAACTACCATCTGTTTATCCTGTCTATAACCTTGCCTTTTAACTTTAAATAAGATTTCTCGGCCCCACTCTCAATTTCCGGAGATAAAACCCGTAAAAGTTCCTTGCCTAGAATCCGATATTGCCGACCGATTTTATTTGCCTTGATAAGACCCTTTTTGAGCAATCTTTTCATTGTGCTCGAGCTAACGCGAAGAAGACTTTTTGCCTCGTCAGTAGTGTAAACAGAATTTAGTTTGATTTCGTTATCCACATATACTAGTATATTGAAGTGTCAATAAGTGTCAATAAGTTTTTTGTTTAAATAAAAATAGGATTCTCGATAAAATATCTAAAAAATGAAAATTTGTTTTTTTCTCCAAAGGAGATTCGCCCGTCTAGGCCACGCTCTCGCCTGTCATATGTCGGAAAATTCGGCCAACCAATTTTGCGCTTATGTCGGCCTACGGAAAAATTTGGAATTTCTTAAAAATCAAAAAGATATAAAATACACCGGTCTTCTTCTAGACCAAGATGTCCACGAAAAAGCGTTAAAAGAGAAACCGGACCTAGAATATCAGAAAAGCCTCGAAGCCGAATACGGTTTGCCAAACTTATGGCCATATCTGTACCTTGACCGAGTTCTGATGAACGGCCAACTTATCCGAGAGTATCCGTACAATAAACCAACCGCGTCTCATGAAGAAATGTTAATTCTGCTCCAAGGCACAGCCCGAGCGATAATAAAATTTATAGACGAAGAAAAGCCTGACGTTTTGGTGATATCGGTTGTTGGCTCTCTTGCCAGCTCATTGCTCTACCATATTGCAAAGAAAAAAGGTGTTATGACAATAAATATAGATCTGCCTCGGATAAACAATCTGGCAACTTTCTCCGAAGATTACAAAACCCTGACTTTTGCAGAGAAAACTTTCCAGAAAATAAATGCGGGTAAGGAATCACCAGCTAGAAAAAAAGCTAAAGATTTTATCTCATCTTTCCGGGAAAAACCCACACCCTATTACAAAGATTTTCAACCAGATTTCAATAAACAAACTTCGCGCTTAGCCAATCTTTTATTTCTTCAACCCCGTTCCTTTTTTAAAAGTCTTTCTTGGCATTTAAAACAAGTTTACCTAGAACTAAATAGAAAAAACAAAGACTACGACGACATCGAAGCTTGGTGGATGATTTACGACAAAATTAAAAGAAAAATTCGTGGGCTAGTCGGATATGAGGATCTCTTTGAACAACCAAAAGAAAATGAAAGCTACGCCTTTTATCCCCTCCATTTTGAACCGGAAATCGCCATCTTACTTTTTGCCCCGCTTTACGCAGATCAAGTAGAACTCATCAAACAAGCAGCCCGATCGCTTCCGGTTGGTTTCAAACTCTATGTAAAAGAGCACCCGTGCATGGTCGGTTATAGAAAAAGAAGTTTTTACAAAAAAATAAAACAAATCCCTAATGTAAGACTTATTCATCCTTCGACCTACGGCCCGGGGCTAGTTAAAAAATGCAAAATGGTTATCACCATATCAAGCACTTCCGGCTGGGAAGCGACTATTATGGGAAAACCGGTTATAACTTTTGGCGACGTCTTTTATAATATTCTGCCTTCAGTCCAAAGATGCCGAAGTTTTGAAGAATTGGCTTACATAGTAAAAAACAAATTGGAAAAAAGCGGACATGATGAAAAAACTCTTGAAAATTATGTTTCGGCCCTGATCGAGGAGTCGGTCGATGTTGACTATATAGATCTTTGGAATAAAGCAGGAAGCGATGAACAGATGATGAACGATCCGGGAGTAAAAAAAATGGCGACCTTGCTTTTGGAAAAAATAAAAAATCATGGAAACTGAAGAAAAAAAGATTGGGGAAACTCGAGGCGCTTTCGGTCTTTCACTAAAAGCCGGCAAGTGGTTTTTTATAAATATGGTGATACAAAGAATTCTGGCCTTTGCCACTTTTTTTATCGTCGCTCGTATTCTCTATCCTGAAGATTTCGGAATAATAACTCTGGTTTTGATCGTGCCGAATTTTCTTGACCTGGTAACCAATTTAAGTTTCGAAAATGCTCTTATAAGACACAAGGAAGACACCAGACCATATCTTGATGCTGCCTGGACTTTTGGAATATTGAGGGGGACGATAATAACCTTACTTGTATTTCTGTTCGCCCCAAAAATTGCTTCATTTTTCGATATTGAAGAAGCGGTAAATGCTATCCGCTTATCTGGATTCATCATCCTCATTCAATACCTATCCAACGTCGCCCAACTTTACTTTTTCAAAGATATGGACTTTCGAAAAATATTATGGCGAGATTTATCAAATCGACTAGCCTATTTTTTCGTAACAATCAGCTTAGCTTTCATCCTAAAATCATATTGGGCCCTGATAATCGGTTTATTCGCCCAGTATGCGACAAGCGCTATCGCTACCTATTTTCTCCATTCATACCGGCCAAAAATCCGATTTAATTTCAAAATTTTAAAAGAATTGCTTGACTACAGCGTCTGGGTTTATGGTCAAAATCTTTTAGCTCAAATTATTGGGAATTTTGAAGACATTCTCGTCGGTAAATTGACTGGGACTTCCAATCTTGGCCTATATGGAAAGGCAAAAAGTCTGGCCGGCGGACCGATTACGCCACTTTCAAGCATGATTTCAAAAATATCTTTCCCGGCATTCGCTAGGATTCAAGACGACCGAGAAAAGATTTCGGAAGGAATAACAAAAAGCTTCGATTTGCTTTTTCTTATTTCTATCCCCTTCGTCGCTTCGGTCCTTCTTGGTGGCCATAAAATGGTTGCGATCGTGTTGGGAGAAAGATGGATGGAAATAGTTTCCGTCTTTAAAATATTATCGGTCGGAATATCAATAAATGTACTCACCGCAGTCATTGCTCCGCTTTTCAACGCCCTCGGCCAGCCTAAAATATCTTTTAAGATCGATATGGTATTTTCAATCACTTTCATCGCCTCTCTTATTATCCTTACCCCTAAATTCGGGATAGAAGGAGCCGCTTGGTCCCTTGTAATAGCTTCTCTAATTATATTTTTTGCCGCCATTTTATTCGGCAAAGGGTTGGTTAATATCAATTTCAAAAAAATGATATATTCCGGCTTAGTCTCTTTCAGTGCAACCATCATCGCTTCCGGCTTCGGTTCGTTATTTTTAAAAACTAAATTCTTTAATGATAATTTAGGATTCTTGGTAATAATTTCTGGACTAGGTGTCATATACCTGCTATCAGTATTCATAGCCGGCAAATACTTAGGAGTCGGCCCGGCTGGAACAATCGTCCTAGCCTGGCGAGAACTTACAAGAAAGAACTAGACACATATCATTATTCGGAATTTTTTTTATTGGAAGTGGCCAGAAAATCCCGCCCCTTTAGGGCGGGGTTGAATGGCCACATAATAAATTGCTGTCGGCGGAGCCGACACTATTCCAACAAAGTTTCCCCGATGCCACCCGCCCGATACCTCGCCGAGGTAATCCGAGGGAACGGCTTGCCGCGAGGATGGGACGGGTGGCAAACTTTATTATAGTTTTTTGGTGAATAAACCAGGCTTTTCATAATAACATTCATGGCCGGGACAGTTTGCTTGTAATCCAAATCCGGTTCAGACAATCTTTTATAACATTCCAGAGAAAGTTTTTTTCTCAATTCCCAATCAGAACCCAACTTTTCTATTTTTTCCGCCAAATCAGCCGGGTCTTCCGGATTAAAAGTCAAACCGCTTCCCCCGACCACCCAACAAAGACCGCCACCCGAGGGAACCACCGATGGCAAACCGAAAACTAAAGCTTCGGTCAAAGCGACAGAAGAAAGATCGTTTCGCCAACGGGCCATGACATAAATATCTGTCCTTTTTAGATTTTCATAAAGAGACTTTTTATCAACCCAACCGGTCAATTCAATAAAATTCTCTAGCTTTAAATCTTTTATCATTTCTTTAACCTTTTTTTCTTCCGAACCGCTTCCACCTAATATCACCTTATACTTTTCTTTGTCCTTTATAAAAGAAAGGCTCCTGATAAAAAGATCGTGACCTTTGCCTGGCACCATCCGACCAGAATAAAAAACCGTTATTTTCCCATCTTTACCTGTTCGCTTGCCATAATAATCTCTGCTTAATTTCTCTTCAGTCATAACCTCTTCTCGAGGATAAGGATCGCCTATAATTAAACCGTTTCTAGCGGAAATCAGGCCGAAATCGTAATATTCCCGACAAAGAATGGGATTCAGAAAAGATGAGTAATCTATAAAACGAGTAAAAGGCATCAACAAAAACCTCTCAATTAAACTCCTGGAAAAAAATTTCAATTTAAAAAAATATTTCCGTAAAAAATTTTCTTTTTTTTGGAAACTTGAAGTAAAATTTTCACCAAAAGGTAAAATTTCTCTGTTAAAATAAGCGAAAACTGGGATTCGACCGCCAAGAAAACGATAAAAACCAGCTCCGTAAAGCATAAGATGCCCGTCTATGTGAAAAATGTCCGCTTCTTTCTCGTACTTTTTCATAATCTTATAAATTCCCGCTTGAATGCCGATAAGTCCGGCTGATTTTATGTCCTCCTCTGAAACCTCATAAGGTAATCTATTCTTTATCTTGTTTATTCTGGAAAAAACAGTCACCGCTTTTACCTTGTTGCCCAACTTGCCTAGCTCCCTCATCATAAGATCGATTTCGACAACTGATCCGCCGGCATTCTCAAAATCTAATTTTGAAGTGATAAAAACTATTTTCATTTTTTCAAATTTTTTTTATACCAATCATAAGTCTGCCTCAAGCCACTCTCAAAAGATATCCGACTCCGCCAACCGAGCTTTCGAAGCCGGCTAACATCGAAAAGTTTTCTTGGCGCTCCATCCGGCTTGGATTTATCCCAAACAATTTTACCTTTGAACCTGGTGATTTTCTTTATAAATTCCGCCAATTTTTTTATAGAAATATCTTCGCCAACGCCGACATTTATTATCTCCGAACCGTCGTAATAATTCATAACAAAAACAATAGCATCGGCCAAATCGTCAACATGAATAAATTCTCTCCTGGCTTTTCCGCTCCCCCAAATTAACACCTCAGAAAGATCGTTAATCTTTGCTTCGTGAAAACGCCTTAAAAGAGCGGCTAAAACATGGGAATTCTCAGGATCAAAATTGTCGCCAGGACCGTAAACATTAGAAGGCATAACTGAGACAAAATTAGTCCCATATTGTCGATTATAAGCTTGACAAGAAACCAGCCCAGCAATTTTTGCGACAGCGTAAGGCATAACATTTTCCTCAAGCGGACCGTTAAAAAGATAACTTTCTTTTATCGGTTGGCGTGATAATTTCGGATAAACGCAAGAACTGCCTAAAAAGACAAGTTTCTTTATATTATTCATATAAGCACTATGAATAATATTCTCTTGTATAATCAGATTTTCATGGATAAATTCTGCCTGGTGAAGTCGATTGGCCATAATCCCTCCAACTCTCGCCGCTGCCATAAAAACATATTCGGGTTTTTCGATTCTAAAAAGCCGAGACACCGCTTTGGCATCTAAAAGATCCAATTCTTTGTGAGTTCTCAAAACAAAATTACTATAGCCCAATTTCTGGAGTTTCCTTAAAATCGCAGAACCAACCAGGCCACGATGTCCGGCAACATAAATTTTCGCTCTTTTGTTCATAAGCAATGGGATGATATACCATAAAATGACGAGTTTCAACGCGGAAATCAGTCAGCCGGGGATGGATTTTTTTCGTACCACTCGTAAGTCATTTTCAGACCTTCAGCCAAATCTATTTCCGGTTTCCAACCAGTCAACTTTTGCAACTTAGAAACATCCGCCAAACGGCGCTTAACGCTTCCCGCTGGAGAACTTTTTATATCAAAAGATTTCGGGCGCCAATTAACAACTTCAAATAATTTTTCCGCCAAATCCTTAATAGTTAGCTCGTGAAAATCACCGATATGAACTGTCTCAATCGGATGATTATCAGTTTTCTTTGAATCCATCAGCAATTTCATCGCTCGAACAGCGTCAGTTATGTAACAAAAAGTCCTTGTATCATCAGCGCCATAAATTGGAAATGGGTCAACTTTATTCGCAATCCTTTCACAAAAATCCGGAATAACATGTCCATGATATCCTGCTCTGGGACCATAGAAATTATGAGGTCGAACGATAACAGCTTTCAATCCATAAGCTTTGGCATAATGGATAACAAAAAGCTCGCCAATCAATTTGGTTGAAGCGTAAGACCAACGCGGATTGTAAGGATCGTCAATAACAAGAGGCACTTTTTCAGGAGTCGGAATCGGTAAAATCCCGAAAGCGTTTAGTCCACCGGCATAAGCTTCGTTCGAAGAAGTAAAACAAAATTTTCCATCTTTGTTTGATTTTTTGAACCATTCGAGCATATAAATCAAAGATAGGGTGTTAATACGAAGCACTTCTTCCGGAATTTCATAAAAAAGCTTGGTGCCATTAAGGGCCGCCAAGTGATAAATGTGATCATAACCGTTCCCAAACTTTTCATAAGATGACAAATCGGTTAAATCTAGATTGAGAAAATTTACTCGCTTATCTTCCAGAAGCTTTTTGAAATCATTATCTATCCGTCCTCGCTTCAAATTGTCGACCAAAGTAATAGACAGATCGTCATTTACTCCTACAAGCAATTCTTTAGCCAGATGATAACCAATAAATCCCGCTCCGCCGGTAATTAGAATTTTCATAACCCTATAATAGTAAACCGAAAAAAAAAGTAAAGATTTATAATAAGATAAATCTACATTTCAAAAAAACCCGAGCTATTTTGACTTCCAAAAATTCCAAACGTCTATAAAAATTTTTCTTTTGTATCTTTTAGGATTTATTTTTTTATACCTGTAATGTGGCGCTGATAAAACTAAAACATCAGCCTCCTTTAAGATCTTACCAAGAGAAACAAAGGAATCGTCTTTGGCATAAAAATCGTGACAAAGAACTTTTTTAAATTCCGTTTCACCCACTTTTTTTAATTTGAAAGAAAGACTGTCCCGAACATCATCGCTCTCGGCTTTAAACGACATACCTAAGATTCCAAGCACTTTCCGACCTGATGACGAACCAAACTTTCGCCGAGCCATTTCCACGACATATTTCGGAAAATTTTCATTAATAAGCATAGCCGAATGACCCATAAAAAAAGTATTGTCGGTAAATGCTGAAAGTTGCATTGTGTCCTTGAGAAGACATGGCCCGGCGGCAAAACCTGGTCCGGGCAAATCACGATTTCTCGGATAATCTTTCTTCATACCCTCGAGAATTCGGTGGTAATTCAAACCTCGCGATTCAGCTATCATATAAAACTGATTGGCCAAAGCGAACTTAACATATCGCCAAGCATTGGAAAAAAGCTTTGCCAATTCCGCTTCTATCGGATCCATAACGACCACCGCCCCCTCGGTTATTTTTTTAAAAATAGAGCTTACTGTCAATACTGTTTTTTTATCAAAAGCGGAAACAATCTGAGGTTGGACCATAAGCTCCCTCAGGGCTTCACCTTCAATAATTCTCTCCGGACAAAAAGAAACCCTCACTCCCTTTCTTCTCTCGTCAAAAAAACGCTGGATTCTGGCGCTGGTGCCGGGATAAACGGTGCTCCGCAATATCAACACCTGTCCAGATCGAAAAAAATCGACATATTTTTCCAAAAGATCAAAAACCCCTTTGAAATCTGGATTTAAGTGTTTATCAACAGGTGTCCCGATAACAAGAAGAACATTGCGACTGTTTGCTATTGATTCCGGAGAATCGGAAACACTTAAAACGCCAGAGTTCAAAGCTTTTTTCAAATTTTCAGAACCTTCTTTTTCTTTAAAAGGAAAAACACCCCTTCCAATTTTCTGCAAGGCGTTATCATTAACATCAAAAAGGATGGTCTTCAATCCAGCAAGGGCCGCTCTTACCCCAAACGGCAAACCGACATGACCTGCCCCGCCGATAACACACAAGTCGTAATCCATGGGAAAATACCCTATCACTATTCTGCTAAGCCGGCAAATTAAATTGGTAATTGAAAAAAACCACCTTTCTTGCGAAACTATGACCTTTTTGATACTTTTAGTCAGTAAAATAAGCTCGATTTTAATCAATGGAAAAAAAGAGGGAAAAAGTCCTGATAACCGGCGCTAACGGCTTTATTGGAGCAAACCTGACAAGAAGGTTGCTGACAAAAAATTTCGAAATTCATGCTGTCTCCAGAAAAGATTCTCAAATCTGGCGACTTGAAGAAATTGCCGAAAAGATAAATATTCATCGTGGCGACTTGGCCGACAAAGATTTCGTCCATAAACTGATTTCATCTGTCAAACCACAATATATTTTTCATCTAGCCCAATATGGTGGATACCCGCTCCAAAAAGAACTCAACCGGATAATCGAAATAAACCTAATGAGCACCATCAATCTCCTGATCGAAGCAGAAAAAACGGGCTTCAAAAAATTTGTCTACTCCGGGAGTTCGTCCGAATATGGCATCAAAAAAAAGCCGATGTCAGAAAAAAATTTAATCGAACCAAACACTTATTACGGCATTTTTAAGGCGGCCTCCTCCCTCTTTTGCCGACATAAAGGCCATGATGCGAAACTGCCTGTCAGTGTTCTTCGTTTATTTTCAGTTTACGGCCCGTGGGAGGAACCTGGTCGGCTTATGCCAACTTTAGCGAAAAAATTTATTAATGGGGAAAATGTCCAACTTGTAAGAAAAGATGTGGCGAGAGATTTCGTTTTTGTTGAAGATGTTGTAGACGTTATGATCTTGGCCATGAAGTCAAAAAGGGCAAACGATCAAATAATAAATATCGGTACTGGAAAACAGACAAGCCTTAAAGATCTAGTTGAGAAAGCGGAATCAGCTTGGAAAGGAAAAATAAAAGCGGAATGGGGAAATATAGAGGGCCGACCATTTGATTCCTCAAAATGGGTGGCCAATGTCAGCTTGGCTAAAAAAACACTTGGTTGGAAATCAAAAACAGATTTAGAAACCGGATTAAAAAAAACCCTTGCTTGGTTTAAAAAAAATAAAAAATACTATGAAAACTGACAAGAAAATATCGGCGGTTATTGCTTGTTATCGAGATGAATTGGCTATCCCGATAATGTACGAATCTCTAACAGCGGTTTTTTCAAAAATAACCAATAATTATGAAATAATATTTGTAAATGACGGCAGTCCGGACAATTCGGAAGAGGTTTTGAAAAAAATCGCTGGAAAAGATAATCACGTCATTGTCATAAATCATACAAGAAATTTTAACTCCCAAAACGCTTTTGCCAGTGGAATGGAACTAGCAACCGGCGACGCGATCGTATTGCTCGACGGCGATCTTCAAGACCCGCCAGAAATAATACCCACCTTTGTTGATAAATGGCTCGAGGGCTTTGATGTCGTCTACGGAATTCGGCAAAAAAGACAAGCGACGTTTTTTTTGCAAATTGCCTACAAGCTTTTCTACCGAATTTTTCAAAAAATGGCCTACATAAAAATGCCGGTTGATGCCGGAGACTTTTCACTGATAGATAGAAAAGTAATTGATGTCCTAAATAAGATGCCGGAACGCGATCGCTTTATAAGGGGTCTGCGAGCTTGGGTTGGATTTAAGCAAACCGGAATTCCATATTTTCGACCGGAACGCAAGTTTGGCAAAACGACAAACAACCTGCTCCGAAACATCGCTTGGGCAAAAAAAGGCATATTTTCTTTTTCCTACGCCCCTCTTGAAATGCTAAGTTATTTTGGAATTTTTATCGTCATTCTTTCTTTTTTTCTAATTCTGATTTATATCGTTTCCTATTTCCTCTTCCCGGAATATTCCGGCGAAAGAGGAATACAAACAATAATAATCCTAATTCTTTTCTTGGGAGGTATCCAGATAATGTCCATAAGTATCATCGGAGAATATATCGGAAAAATCTTTGAAGAGGTGAAAGGCCGACCTAAATTCATAATCAAAAGCGTTCTAAACGACCCAAGAAAACAGAAAATCTTAAAATAAAGCCATGAAAAAAGACAAAACCAGAGTTTTATATGCCAAAGCGGTTTATGGCAAAGAAGAAGAAAAGGCTGTATCGCATCTTTTAAGTTCGGGTAAATTTCTCGCTGGCGGAGAATATACGCCGATTTTTGAAAAGAAGATAGCGTCAATCTTTGGAAAAAAATACGGGGTTATGGTAAATTCCGGATCATCCGCAAATCTTATAGCCACAGAACTTTTAAACTTGTCACCGGGATCTGAAATCATAACTCCGATACTAACTTTCGGCACAACAATAGCACCACTAGTCCAAAAAGGTTTAGTGCCTGTTTTTATAGACGTCCAGGAAGGCACCTATGTCATTGATGCAGAAAAAATCGAGCGAATGATCGGTAAAAAGACAAAAGCGATGATCATTCCCTATCTCATGGGAAATATTCCTGACCTAGATTTATTGCATAAAATTTCAAAAAAGTACGGTTTGATTTTTATTGAAGACTCCTGTGACACGATAGGAGCGACATATCGATCTAAGCCAACCGGACATTACTCGGACATCTCGACAACATCTTTTTACGCTTCGCATATAATAACCGCGGGCGGAACAGGTGGAATGGTGATGTTTGATAAACCAAAATGGTATGATCGAGCAAGAATGTTTCGCGGTTGGGGTCGGAGCTCATCGGCTTTTTCTGAATCAGAAGATATAAAAAAACGCTTTTCCGCAAAAATAAACAAAATGCCCTATGACGCTAAATTTATTTTCAAAGAAATAGGATACAACTTTATTCCGCAAGAAATAGGAGCGACTTTCGGGTTAGAACAAATAAAAAAATTGCCCGCCTTCTCGAAAAACCGAAATGATAATTTTGCTGAACTTTTCAACTTCTTTTCAAATCACCAAAAATACTTCATATTACCCAAACAAAGAAAAGAAGCGAAGACTAACTGGTTAGCTTTTCCCTTGACTTTGAGAGAAAAAACACTTTTTTCTAGAACAGATTTGACTATTTTCCTAGAAAAAAAAGGCATTCAAACCAGACCCGTTTTTACCGGAAACATTTTAAAACACGGCGCGTATAAAAAAATTAAACGGCGCGTCTGCAAAAGTGGATATCCTGAAACCGACAAGGTGATGGAACGCGCTTTCGTAATCGGCTGTCATCATGGCATGGAAAGAAAAGAAATGACACATATAAAAAACATTTTTACAGAGTTTCTTTCAAAATATAAATAACTGCGCCATAACCAACTTAATGATAAAATCTGGTTTGTAGATGGAAAGCGAATCACAAAAAAAAATCTTCGTGTTTGCCAAAAAAAACTTTTTTGTCTTGATCTTTGCGATTATTGTCGGCCTGATTTCAGTCGCTCCTCATTTACTGGCTGTGTCAAAAATTGGAAACGATTATAAGGGAATTCCGTTTATCTATACCAACAACGAGGATTACTACCTGTCCCGGATCCACGAGATTTCGGATGGATATCCGACAATCGCTTCGCCATATTTTTTTGAGTATAAAAATTTATCCCCTCTTGTTCCCCCAATAGGCGAATATTTTTACTTTGCTCTTTCCTTTTTCTCCTTTTTTGATCTGACAAAAACTTTAGTGTTAGCAAAATTTCTTTTTCCTTTAATCCTTTTCATTCTGGTTTTTATTCTTATTAAAAAACTGACAGATCACGACGACCTGTCTTCTAAATTAACAGCCTTGTCTGGCGGACTTTTTGTAACTCTAGGATACGACTTGGTTGACTACAGCACACTCTTAACGAGATTAAAAGGGGCGTCCTTTGAAGTGCTCTCTGTTTGGACGCGTCCCGTGAATCCGATAACCGGCGCCTTGATTCTTTTTTCTCTTCTAATTTTAATTTCAACCATTTTGAAGAAAAAAGATTCGAAACAAACAAAATATATTTCAGGAATATTGTTTGGCGCCTCTGTGGGATACTTTTTTACTTTCGGCGTTGCCCTGTCTATTCTCGCGACGATAGTGACAATAATGCTAATAATTAAAGAACATGCCCTTGCTAAAAAATTTTTGATTGTCATTGGAATCGGATTTCTGCTCGATGCAATATATTGGTTTTCCGCCTCAAAAACTCTGTCCGGTGGCGGTGAAGAAATAGCTCTCCGTAACGGGATGTTGCTCTCTCACTTGCCCATTTTAAATAAAGTCCTAATCGTGGCTACGATAATTTTTTGCTTAATTTGTTTTTATCTTTTCCGTAGTAGAAAAATTAATCTGAAGGAACCGTGGTTTATTATTTCATCTTCTGGCTTGTTGGGCGGTCTGATCAGTTTTAACCAGCAAATAATCACCGGCCGAACCATTTGGCCACATCACTTTGTTCAATACACTATTCCAATCGCAATGATTGCCGTTATTTTGGCTTTATACTTTTTATTCCATGATAAACACAAAAAATTATGGAATTGGATTATGCTTGCTTCAACTTGTCTTGTTTTGGCCTTCGGAATATGGAACGCTTCAACCTATAAACATAAAATCCCCGACTTTATAAAGTTGCAAGAATACCAAGAAATCTTTAATTGGATAAACACCAAAGCTGAAAAAGATTGCGTAATTTTTGTCAAAGAAAAAAAAGAAGAATTGACTCGTCTGATCCCAGCTTTTACTTCATGTAATGTGTATGACACAACATACCTCAGTACAACAATGCCAAAAGAAAGAATACTTCATAATTATCTGATGAAATTAAAGATAAACGGCGTAAAAAAAACCGAAGTCGAAAAATATATTTTAGAAAACAAAGGGGATGCCAGAGAATATTTTTACACGGATTGGAATGTCCTATTCTCCAAAAAACATGATCCGGAGTTTGAAACCACTCTCGATTCTGTCGGAAAAGCTTATAAAAAAATTTATGACGAACCTATAACCGACCTACTCAAAAAATTTAGAATAGATTATTTAATAACTGATAAGTCCGCCGATCTAGAAATTAAAAACATTCCGCTGGAAATAAAAAATGAATTCGAAACAAATTCTTTTAAAATTTACAAAATATAAATTTGATCTAATCTGACAATGAAAGAATTCTTTTTTTAGCGTGGCTAACAAAACGCAACAGCGAATTCTTTTAAGGGAAAGACAAAACCTATTTTTTAACTCTTATGTAAAGCATGTCTTCCAGCTTAATCAGTCGATCAGGACTTGGAAAAATTTTTGTTTCGGCAACTTTATACTTTGAAAAAAATTTCTTATTTTCTTCCAACGTCCGAATAAATTTACCCTGATCGTTTTTTATAAAAAGTTTGGTAATAAAACCGTCTTTTTCTGGCTGTTTCAATGGATCAAAAAAATGGAGCTCCCCGTTTTCTTTTAATCGCGACATCAAAAATTCGAGAACCTTTGCGAAATCATCGTCATTGAAGTGATGCCCACCACAACCAAGAAGAGCAAAATCAAAAGAGCTTTCGGAAAATTTTTCCCCTTTTAATATATCCGCGCAAACAAACTTTATGTTTGGACGGGAACTAAAACGCCTAGAGGCATCCTCAATGGCCTCACAATCGTTATCAACCCCAAAATAGTCAAAATCCAGAAAGGCTTCCGTGCTATTCCCAGAAGAACTGGCAAAATCGAGCAGTTTGCCTTTCGTCTTAAAAACAGAAGGATACAGCTTGAGCTTCCACTGAGTAGCACCAACAATCTTTTGCAAGACATTCCAAACAAATGGAATATTTACAATTCT
>CAZFCM010000001.1:20604-24834 GCA_964517725.1 uncultured Candidatus Saccharibacteria bacterium
TTATACAACGACATTTTTTTTAAAATAATTAATAGTCCTGAGTAAACCCTCATCGAAAGGCACTTCGGGTTTCCAACCAAGTTGTGCTATCTTAGCATTCGAAAGAGAATAACGAAAATCGTGTCCTGGTCTGTCAGCGATATAATTTATCATTTCTTTTCCCATTTCAAATTTCGCTAAAATTTTTTTAGCCAGCTCAAGATTGGTTATTTCATAACCTCCTCCGATATTATAGACCTCGCCTTTTATACCCTTTCTAAAAACCAAATCTATTGCCCGAACATTATCTTCGACATAAAGCCAGTCCCTTATCTGCAATCCACGACCATAGAGTGGAATTTTATTATTTTTCATTAATCGATCAATAAAAAGGGGTACCACCTTGCTTCTGTCCTGATTCGGACCGTAATTATTTGATGATCTAGAAATGACAACATTCAGACCATAAGTGTTAAAATAGGCCAATGCCAGATGTTCAGCGGCCGCTTTTGATGCGCTGTAAGGGTTTCTCGGGCGAATTGGATCGTCTTCCTGAAAACTCTCATCATTCAAGCCGAGAGCCCCATAGACTTCATCTGTAGATATTTGTAAAAAACGATCTAACCCGTATTTGACTGATAAATCAAGAAGGTTGTTTGTTCCAATGATATTTGTTTCTAAAAACCTTTTCGGATTTTTTATGCTTAAATCGACATGGCTCTCTGCCGCAAAATTTATCAAGCCTGTAGGTTTGTATTTTTTGAAAATTTCTTCCATCATCTTCTTGTTGACGATGTCAAAACGAAAAAAAGCATAGTTCGGCAAACCGGACACTTCAATATTATTTAGATTGCCGGCATAATTTAAGATGTCCACATTTATAAAAAGTGTCTTTTTGTGCCGACGAACAAAATGATTAAGAAAATTACTCCCGATAAAACCCGCGCCACCGGTCACCAAGACCCGCTCTTTGAAAAATTTCTCTTTTTTCATTTTCATCTATGTAATCTGCTTCTTATTTTTACTTTTCGAAAATGAATAGAAGCGTCAAGCAAACTGTCGAAAGTGCCGATATCAAACCATTTTTTTTTCAAAAAGACATGATTGAGAGCGCCCTCGGACGCGTATTTCCTGTTTACATCGGTAATTTCATATTCACCTCTTTTCGAGGGTTCTAATCCGTCTAATTTCTTAAAAACAGAGTTGTCATAAATATAAAGGCCAGTGACTGCCAAGTTGCTCTTTGGCTTTTTTGGCTTTTCAACTATGTTTTTTACTTTACCGTCCCGACCGATCTCTGCCACACCAAAACGCTCCGGATCAGACACTTCCTTTAAAAAAACGGTTGCCCCTCCTTCGAAATTGGCGATATGTTCAGTAAGATCATCTTCAAAAATATTGTCACCAAGATATAAAACGCAATTACTATCGCCCACATATTCCTTTGCGAGCCACAAACCGTAAGCGAGGCCATTCGGCTGATTCTGGATGCCATAAACTATCTGAATCTGTTTACCAGTTCTTATGGACCTAAAATCAAAACCGGAGCCCAACAATTTCACAATATCCTCAACTGCCTGAGGCGAAGTGACCACCATTATGTGCTCAATGCCGGCTCGAACTAGTTTTTCTATAGAATAAACAATGACCGGTTTGTCATAAAGCGAGAGTAGATGTTTATTTGTAGAAACAGTCAAAGGATGAAGTCTGGTGCCAGCCCCCCCGGCTAAAATCACTCCTTTAAAATTCTTATCTTTATTTTTAGGAAAAAGCATTGGCATATAATATCGCCATAAACAAGGCCGTCAATCGGCTTGACTTCTATTAAATATCATGCTTAAATAGTAGAGGATAACGCTCCCAAACAACAACATATACAGAATGAACGCAGACTCCTCCCCTCCTTGGACAGCCGAAGAAACAAAAAAGGTCATTGAGGCCTTGAAGATCGTCCGCAATCACAACTTCCGAATTGAAGGCACACCTCTGCCAACCGAAGTTTTCTTTGCTTGGATCAAAACCTTCTACGCCATCGCGATTGAAGTAATCATCACTTCGGAAGCAAAACCGGGTATGATTTACCTGATTCAACGCCCAGAAAATGATCCGTTCTACGAAAGTCTCTGGCACACTCCCGGTTCAATACTTTTACCGGGAGAAAAAATTTTTAACGCCGCTTTGCGTGTCGTTAAAAAAGAGGTTGGGATAAACGCTGTCCCAAAAACATTGCGGTTCATTTACCATTTTGACAACACCGACTCGCCTCGAGGACACGAACCAGCAATGCTATTCCACGCCAACCTCCCTCAATCAAAAGAGGTCAAAACCGAGCATGGAAATTGGTTTTCGGTTAACAGGCCACCTCAGCTTGTTCCATTTCACTATAAGCTGATTGCGAAATTTCAAAACGCAGTCCCCTAGTGAAATTTGGATCTCCATACATAGCGACCGTCCTTGGCGGCCGCTTTTTTAATTTTTTATATATTTCTTTACAGTCTTCGCTATCTTCTCCGGCGAAAGACCATTTTTGTCACGAATATAGTCAAGCCATCCTCCTACTTTTTGGAATTCATCTTTAACAGCAATCCGCTTGAAAACTGCAGGTCGAATTGCTTGTTCCGCCAAAAATTCAGACACAGCGCTTCCCAATCCCCCGATTAAATTATGCTCTTCAATAGTGAAAACATATTTAAAATTTTTAAAAACATTTTGGAGCAATTTTTCGTCAAGTGGTTTTATCGTATGCATACTTATAACTTCAGGTTCAATCCCTTCTTTTTTTAATAAATCAGCTGAGAAAACCGTATTAGCAAGCATATTTCCAGTCGCAATTAAAGCAACCCCCTTCCCTTCTCTTGCAACGATTCCTTTCCCAATTTTAAAATTAACATTTGGTGAATGAAAACTCGGTTCGCCCTTTGCGCCAATTCTAAGATAATACGGCGACGAATCAACAAACATTGAAGAGACCGCTTTTTTTACTTCAATAGGATCGCCAGGACAAATCACTTTCATATTCGGCAACACTCTCATTAAAGCAATATCCTCCACTGATTGATGAGTGGCACCATATTGAGAATATGTGAGTCCGGAACCAACACCGACAATTTTCACATTTAAATTCTGATAGCAGATATCGTTCCTAATCTGCTCCATTGTCTTCAATGTCATGAAAGTGGCAATAGAATAAACAACAGGAATTTTTCCAGAAAGAGCGAGGCCCGCCGCAAATCCAACCATATTTTGTTCGGCCACTCCCATATTTAAAAATCTGTCCGGTAATTCTTTTGCAAACGGTTCAATTACCCCGTAGCCTAAATCACCTGTCAGCAAAAAAATTCGTGAATCTCTTTTTGCTTCTTCAACTAAAGTGTTTATAAAAGCTGTTCGCATCTATTTAAGATTGTCTAAAATTTTTTCTAATTCCTCTTCCGGCGGGGCAACATAGTGAGATTTAACAGTGTTCTCAAGATTGGGGATGCCTTTGCCTTTTACGGTATGAGCGATAATCACGCTCGGCTTACTCTTTTTCAAAGGCAATTTTCCAAAAGTCTTAAGCAACTTAGAAAAATCGTGTCCATCAACCTCTTCCACTGCCCAACCAAAACTCTCCCATTTTTTTCTAAAAGGCTCCAAATCTAAAATGTTTTTTGTTAAACCAAGACTTTGTATCTTATTGTAATCAACAATAACAACTAAATTGTCCAACTTCATCATTCCAGACGAAAGAGCCGCTTCCCAAGTCGGTCCCCCATCACATTCACCGTCGCTCATCAAAACAAAAGTCTTATAATTTTTCTCGTCAAATTTTGCCGCATAAGCTATTCCCTCGCCAATTGACAAACCGTGTCCTAAGGCGCCAGTTGACACTTCTACCCCAGGAAGACATCCTCTGGTCGGATGACCTGTCAAAACTCCGTTATTAACAAAATAATTCTGGAGAATGTCTTTTGATACAAATCCTCTCTCTGCCAAAGTAGCATATAAAACGGATGCTGCGTGACCTTTGCTAAAAATAAAGCGATCTCTCTCGGGCATGTCCGGCTTTTTTGGATTAATCTTTAAAACAGAAAAATACAATGCCACCAAAATATCCGTAGCTGACAATGCTCCACCTAAATGAGCGGCTTTTGTCTTAGAAACCATTTTTATCGTATTGCACCTAATCTGTAAAGCCAATTTTTTTAGCTTTTTTATAGAAACCATAGGCAGAGTTAATCAAAAGATTAAACAAGCGTCAAATCTAAAACC
>CAZFCM010000002.1:0-3795 GCA_964517725.1 uncultured Candidatus Saccharibacteria bacterium
GTAGTCGCGAGAACCTTCAGGCGTAGTAGCTGACATGCTCGGCGTCTCAATTTCAGTGAATCCTTCCTTGTCAAACCAATTCCTCAAAAACTGTGTAGCTTTAAAGCGATTACGAATGTTTTTTTGCATCCTTGGCCGGCGAAGATCCAAATATCGATATTTAAGCCGGGCATCTTCCCCAATTTCCTTACCGTCAACTCGAACATCTATCGGTGGAGTCTTGGCTTCGTTTAAAACCGAAAGAGAAAAGACTTCCAATTCTATATCCCCGTTCAACTCATTCTTGTTTACTAATTTTTCCGGCCGATTATTAACTTTGCCTCTAATTTCCACAACCCATTCCGGACGAATTTTATTAGCGACTTCATGAGCCTCCTTATGATTCGGCAAAACAACCGCTTGCGTTCTTCCGGTCGCATCTCGCACATCCAAAAAAATAAGTTTGCCGTGATCCCGCCGGACATCTATCCAGCCCTTTATTGTCACCTCTTGACCTAATTTGTCTTTTAATTTCGCAATATACGATCTCTCCATAAATGGAAGTTTACACCAAAAATCTTCCCGAGAAAAGGGGTATATTTCCAGCCTTAAAAAGCCCGAAAAAACATGCGCGTTATTCCACCCCGACCAATTTTCTAACTTCTAAAAGTTTCTTCGAGGCTCGAGCGCGAGCTTTAATCCCGCCATTTCTTATCACTTCAATAACCCTATCTTTGTCTTCTGTCAATTGAGCGCGTTTCTCTCGAATAGGTTTTATGAAAGATTTTATATCATCGATTAATGCCTCTTTAAGTTCTTTATACTTACCGGCCTTATTTTTATAGAGCTCGGAAATTTCACTTTCATCTTTAAAAAGCTTATGAATCTCATAAACATTTTTTGGCACACCGGAACCGGAATCGGTGACTATGGCCATCACCGTTTTTTCAATTTCTTCGTCATCAGCAAAAAGTGATATTGTGTTGTCATAACTTTTGCTCATTTTCTGACCATCTATACCCAAAACTGTTTTCACATTCTCCAAAATAATAGGTTCGGGCAATTTGAAAAATGTCTTTCCACCAGCAAAAATCCGATTAAATTTTTCTGCTGTATCTCTGGCATATTCAACGTGTTGTTTCTGATCTTGACCTACCGGCACTTTATCGGCATCTTGTATCAGAATATCCGCTGCCATAAGGATCGGATAATCAAAAAGGCCAACGCTTGGTTCCCTGCCCTTGGCAATAGCGTCTTTATAAGCGTGAGCCCTTTCTAGGTAAGGAACTGTAGTGATGCAATTGAAAATCCAAGCCAATTCGGTCACTTCCGGCACGTCCGATTGTTTGAATAAAACAACTTTTTCTGGGTCAAGGCCAATAGCAAGATAATCTAAAGCTATGCCGATTATGTTTTCAGATAATTTTTCTCTATCTTGAATTGTAGTTAAAGCGTGATAATCAGCAATAAAAACATAAGGGGTGTAATCATTCTGCAAATTGACAAACTGGCGCATTGCGCCGAAATAATTTCCTATATGAGGTCTTCCGGTTGGTTTGACACCGGAAAGCAAAACTTTTTTTACACTTTCCATAACCGAATAATAATATCAAAAAAGGAGGACGCTTAAAAGCAACTGGCCCTAAAAAATAAAATTAGATTGCCTTCAATTCAATGAAAAAGGTGGAACCGTGGCCTTCCCCTTCTGATTCAGCCCATATATGCCCATCTAAAGCCTTCATCATCTGCGAGGCAACATAAAGGCCCAAGCCCGTACCTTTTATATTGGCTTTCGTCGCGTCTTCTGCCCTAGAGAATTTTTGAAAAAGTTTTGACATAGTTTTCTGACTTATACCCAAACCAGTATCGCTTACCGACAAAATCATATTTTCTCCAGACCTTTTGACTTTTACCACAACATCACCTTTTGGCGTATATTTTACGGCATTATCGACTATATTTGAGACTATCTGTTTAAACTTTCCTTTATCAGCCTTGATTAACACATTCTGATCTATTTCGGTTGTAAGTTTCAATCCCTTATCACTTACTACCGGTCTAAGTTCATTTATAACCTCCTCAGTCACCGCGCCGGCTGAAAAATCCTCAATTTCATATCTCATTTTTCCCTGCTCTATTCTAGAAACATTCAGAAAATCCTCAACTATCAGTATAAGGGATTCACAAGATTGGGTTATAGTTCTCATGGGTTCATCCAGATACTTTGGTAACTCACCAAAATCTCCCTCGACTATTTCTGAAGCGTAACCTTTTATAGCAGTAAGTGGTCCCCTAATTTGATGACTTGCCAAAGAAACAAACTCTGATTTCATCTGATCTAATTCTTTCAATCTTTCGTTAGCTCTTTCGAGCTCTTTGGCCAATCTTTCAATTTTTTCTCTAGCTTTTCTTTCACTTGTATTACTGGATATCAAAAAATAGGAAAGCGCGACTACAAAACCAAGAATTATTCCATTTAAAATATAGCCGGGTAAAGTATCAGACTTCAAAAAATTTATGAAAAGTAAAATATTTAAAGCCGCTACAAAATACTGAGTTGCAACAGCTTTAGTGTTCATAAGATTGTAGTTCAGAGCTGCATAACCCAATAAAAATGGCGTTGACATTGTGGCAATAATACCAAAAGGTTGGACTAGATATCCGTACATTAAAGGAAAATTAGTAGCCCCTCCCAAAAAACCAGAAACCGATCCAGCTATAACAAAACCTAATTGATATTTCTTATATCCGATAGAATTTCTAAATTCATCTATCAAAACATAAACCGCGTATGCCACGAAACCAAGATAACCTATGACTAAAAAGAGTGTGTAAAGAGGCCCGGCAACCGGCCAAAAATTAAAAAACAAGATAGGCTCAACGGCTGGTATATATAATTCGCTGAAACTTATTAAAATAAATATTCCAGAAACAACATAGCAAAGAATAAGAAGCCTCCTTGAAATCCTAGATGAAGAAACAATGGTGGAAACCCAATGTAAGAAAAAAACTGGAATTATAGTAGCCCCTAAATTAAGTAATCTGGCAAAAAATAGAGCCCTTTCTACTTCTCCAGATTTTGTCAATAACAAAAAAAACCATGGGTAACTCCATAAAGCAAAACCTAAAGAAAGAAGACCAAAAAATTTTGCTGATCTGTCTTTGACATTTTTAAATACCGCTACCACACCAAAACTGCTAAACAATAAGCCGGTAATCAAAACTGACCAAATATAAACATCTAGCATGTTTTCATCAAAAACCTTTATTCTTGATAAATAAGGTCTTTAGCTCTCCTATTATATCTTGAAAAAAGAAAAAAGTTTTATAAAATATAAAGTGATAAAAATTTTTTTTTGCCAGCCAAGAAAGAAAAAACTTCTCGGCTTCTTTTGCGTCTTTTAATTTTTTTCCTACCTCACGTAAAAATTTAATGTATAAGTTTGCAAAATAAATTGGAATTATACGTGTTAATCTAGCTTTTTTAATAATTAAATAATCTATATCATGGATTGGAAAAAGCTCTTCAATAATATGACCCCGTTCTAAATTTAACATGCCATCTTTCTCGACATCCCATTCAACAATTTTACTCTGAGGATTTAAATGGTGCGTATTTTCGGAAAGCTCCTTATCATCAGAAGGGTCACATTTTATCCATCTACCATCAAAAAATACCCCACAAAAGACATGGGTCGATAAATTGGATATATTTCTTGAAAATCTGTCAAAAACTAAAGGGCCAAAATATTTACGACCAGAAACTTTCATCACGCCATAGCCAGATGGGATATTTTCAGATCTCAAGATGGCAAC
>CAZFCM010000002.1:3805-8617 GCA_964517725.1 uncultured Candidatus Saccharibacteria bacterium
TGGCTTTGTTTGTACAAGTTCCTTCTCTTAAGACCAAGGTAGTTGAAGCTTTTTTTGTCCAATTCCCAACTGAATATCTAACACTGTCTCTTACAAATAAAAAAGCGGCTTTTATAAAATCTTTTTCACTCGGATAGAGATTCCTAAGATTAGAAGCCAATTCCTTTACGACAAAACTGTCTGTATCACAAAAAAAACTACCCCTGAGAAACGCATCTGGAAAATTTATCTTAGAAGATGGAAAAAAATAAATTTTTTCTTCAGTTTTTTCTTGATTTTTCAATTTTTTTTAAAAAAACCTCCTTAACCTTAAGTGCGATATCCTTTTTTCCAAAACATTCCAAAATCAAACCCTCGCTATCAATTATGTAGGCGTCATGTCTATTCCCCATTTTCTCAAAATCATTTGCAACCACCAAATCCGCCTTAGATTTCTTCAAACTATTTAAAGCCACTTCGATTAATCTGCCCCTGTCTAGACCAATTTCAAGTTTAAATTTTACGAGAAAAATATTCGGTTTAATCTTTTTTACTAAATCAACGATTTTTATAGTTGGCTTGAGTTTTATTATCAAACTCCTTTGTCCTGATTTTATTTTGGTGTTATAAAATTTAACAGGTTCATAATCTGAAACCGCTGCTGAATGAATCATTACATCATAATCCCCTTCAGAAAGTTCGGTTTTTACTTTATCTAATAATTCGTGAAAATATCTAAACTCCTCTACTTTTATATTTCCAGAGTTTTTAATTTTGTTTCTACTCGCGCCAATCAGCAACTTTACAGATGCCCCAGATTTAGCAAAAACTTTGGCCAAAAATATTCCTAGGGAGCCACCAAATACATTTGTTATAACCCTTACTTTATCAATTCCAACCCAAGTCGATCCTGCGGTAATAAGAACCTTTTTACCTTTTAAATTTCTTATTTTCATTTTTTCCTGTCAATAAAATTTTTTTAACTGTTTCAAAAATCTGATCCGGATCAGATATCTTACCCACCCCTTCTTCTCTACAAGCTAAAATTCCAACTCTCGGTTCTAAAACAAAAAAATTCCTTTCTTTTAAAATTGACAGATTTTTTTGATTAGCAGGATTTAACCACATAAAACTATTCATAGCGGGAGCTAAAACAACCGGAGTTTCTGGTTTTATTGCCATCAAGGTAGTAGTTAATAAATTATCAGCTATCCCCAAAGCTATCTTGGCAATCGTATTGGCTGTCGCTGGTGCTACTACAACTAAATCTGGCCAGTGAGATAAAGATATATGCTCTACGGTTTTCGATTCCGAAGATTCCCAAAGATCCTTGTAAACTGGATAGCCGCTCAAAGTCTGAAATGTCAATGGAGAAACAAATTTACTTGCGGACTCAGTCATAACAACTCTCACCTCAGCACCTTCCTTTATAAAAAAATTAACCAAAGAACAGGCCTTGTAAACGGCTATTCCTCCCGAAACACCTAAAAGAATTTTTTTTCTATCTAAAGATTTCATAGAATTCAATCTGTAAAAGTAACACTTCCTCTGAAAAACTTTTCGTAAGTGTTAATGTTGCCCAAATCTGATCCTTTATAAAAACATCGCTTGTAATAATCTCTCAAACTTTTCACCTCCCGTAAAATTTGTTTGGCAGCTAATTTGTACTTGTTTTCCCCAGTCGGAGAATGCCCTAAAAGTTCATAGGCATAAATCGGCTTGCCGAAAGTTATAGAAACTTTTCTTCGACGAAACAAAAAATCAATTATCCTCATATTAAATACCCCGCTTATAAAAACTGGCACGATAGGAAATTCGGTTTTCTCAGCTAAAAACGCTACCCCGCCCCTTGCTTCATCTACTACAACCTCTCCTGTTTTTGTTTTTTTACCTTCTGGAAAAATCAAAACGCTGTGTCCGTGTTGAATTATATGTATATGAGGAGAAAGTGATATGCCATAATCTTTATAACCAGATATTGTCGAGTGGGCGCCCCAAAGTTTGAAAATAAATCCGCCGTAAAGAAATTGGCGCCAGCCACTGTTTACATAAAATTCCTTAGGTTTAGAAACATAAAAAATAGGCATAAATCTTGAAAAAAAAGGCAGTGCGGCCGGAACAAGAATCGTATCCAATTCGCTTGAATGATTCGCGGCAAAGATGATGCCCTTCGGTAAATTTTTTAAGTTTTCCAACCCCTGAATTTCATATCGAATAAAAAAACGAAGCAAAGGCCTGGTTATCGGCCAAATCGCATTTTGGAGTAGGAGAGGAGAATAAAAGAACAATTTGTTCGTCGATCTCATCTGTTAATCTTGATATAAAAAATCAAGATTCGAGATATTATACCATATAATTCCCGATCAACACCTGAAATCCTAATAATTGAATTTATTAAGATTTTAATTTAGAGTATATTGGTTAAAAGCCCTCATAGTTCAACGGATAGAACGTAGGCCTCCGAAGCTTAAGATAGAGGTTCAATTCCTCTTGAGGGCAAACAAGATTTTTCCACTTAATACAAGCGGTGTTATATTCCTCCTTTCTTTAATTCCTCCACCAATTTTTTTTGATCGCGGGAAAGTTTTGCCGGTAAATTTATCTTTATGTGAACCATAAGGTCCCCTCTCTTATTCCTGTCTACCAAAACACCCTTGCCTCGAACTCGTAATATTTCCCCATGGCGTATACCTTCCGGCACTTTGAGCGTAATTGGTCCTTCCAAAGTCTCAATTTTATATTCATCACCTAAAAGAGCGCTCGACAGCTTGACTGACAGATCCATAGCCAAATTTTCTCCCTCTTTCCTAAAGATCGGATGCTTTTTGACATGAACTTTGACATAGAGATCACCCGATATGCCCCGACCTATAGCTTCACCAGCACCAGAAAGTCGAATCATCTCTCCGTCTTCTATCCCCGGCGGAATTTTGACTATCACCTCCTCCTGTTTTTTGACGATGCCAGCACCGGCGCACTCAGAACAAAACTTTTCCGGCACTCTTCCTAAACCATCGCATTTGTCACAAACCCGACTTGTAGAAATCTGGCCGATAAATGACCTTTTTGTTTCCCTTATTTTACCTCGGCCATTGCAAGATGAACATGTCTTTTCTCCGACCCCCGGTTCAGCCCCAGTTCCTTTACATCTCCCACAAGCCGAATTTTTGTGCAAAAGAATTCTTCTCTCGGCTCCAAAAACAGATTCCTGGAAAGAAAGTTCGACATCTATTGATATGTCCCGGCCTCGATTTGATTGTCTGCCACTTGAAGCACGACCGAACAGATCGCCAAATATGTCGCCGATGTCAAACTCTGCTCCTCCACTGGAAAAATTTGAGAAATCAAACCCGCCAAATCCTTGGCTAAAACCGGAAAAACCGGACGGATCAAAACCTGACCCTCCTGCTCCGCCTGAACCAGTGCCAGAAAATACTCGACCGTAAGTGTCATACTCGGCGCGTTTTTTGTCATCAGACAAAATCGAATAGGCTTCGCTAACTTCTTTGAATTTTTTCTCATCACCCCCTTTTTTGTCCGGATGATACTTGTGCGCCAAATTGCGGAAAGCTTTTTTTATCTCGTCTTTTGACGCATTTTTGGAAACACCTAAGGTTTCGTAGAAATCTCTTTGCATAACTTATAGTCTATAAGTTTTTTAAAGTCTGTAAAGCCTTTTTTTAGGCCAGTTTTTATCTAGGAATTCGACCAATTTTCTCTTATTGAGATTGACCAGAATGCCCCGTCCCCTTGCAGGAACGAATGGCCACATAATAACTTGGTGCAAGCGGAGTTCGCTCTCATTCAACAAAGCCCCAATACTTCGTCTAATCCCTGCCTGGGTAATCCGAGAGAACATTCTGCAGGGATAAGAAAAGGCTAAGCTTTATTTTGTTTCAGCATCACGAATATTACCATCTTTGTCGCCATTCTTATCTCCGTCATTCTTTTTTTCTTTATTTTCCCCAGAAGAAGACTGATTTTGACCAGGTTGGTTCATGTGAGCTCCAATCTTTTGAATTTCTCTAGATAATTCCTCTGTAGCCTGCCTAATCGCAGAAACATCCTCGGAATCTTTTGCTTTTTTCAATTCTCCGATTTTTTCTTCTATCTTTTTTGATACATCCGCTGGGATTTTTTCTTTAAAATCACGCAGAGATTTCTCAGCTGTATACACAACCTGCTCAGAAACATTTTTTACTTCTGCCAATTCCCTCTTTTTCTTATCCTCCTCGCCGTGAGCCTCAGCTTCCTTTTTCATCTTTTCAACATCGGCATCTGACAATCCGCTTCTAGCCTCTATTCTAACCGACTGGCTCTTTCCGGTCGCCTTATCTTTTGCAGTCACCGCAAGTATACCGTTGGCATCCACGTCAAAAGTCACTTCGACTTGGGGCATACCTCTCGGCGCCGGAGGAATGCCGTCTAAAATAAACCGGCCGAGAGATTTATTGTCTGAAGCCATGGCCCGCTCACCTTGAGTAATGTGGATTTCAACCGAAGTCTGACTGTCGGCTGCGGTTGAAAATATTTGAGACTTGGCAGTCGGAATAGTTGTATTTCTTTCTATGAGCTTGGTAGAAACTCCACCAAGAGTTTCTATGCCAAGAGAAAGCGGAATCACATCAAGAAGTAAAATATCCCTGACATCACCCGAAATTACACCCCCTTGAATGGCCGCCCCTATCGCCACCACCTCGTCAGGATTGACTCCCATATGAGGTTCTCGGCCAAAATAATCTTTGACTGCTTTTTGAATCGCGGGCATTCTTGTCTGGCCACCGACTAGAACAAGTTCATTTATTTCCGAAAGTTTGAAAGGCGAAGCCTCTA
>CAZFCM010000002.1:8627-21496 GCA_964517725.1 uncultured Candidatus Saccharibacteria bacterium
TTAGTTATCATCATCGCTCTTTCTATAAATTCCTGCGCCAATTCTTCCAATTTAGCCCTTGTCAATTTGACAATAAGATGCTTCGGACCGGAAGAATCAGAAGTGATAAAAGGTATATTTATTTCCGTCTCTATCGCTGTCGAAAGCTCAATTTTCGCTTTTTCAGCAGCGTCATCTAGCCTCTGAAGGGCTATCGGATCTCTTGTCACATCAATACCGGCTTCTTTTTTGAATTCATCCGCCAAATATCTTATTATTTTCTGATCGATATCTTTACCGCCAAGATGAGAATCGCCATCCGTCGATTTTACTTCAACCACGTCATCACCAACCTCTAAAACAGAAATATCAAAAGTTCCGCCACCGAAATCGAAAACAGCGATTTTTTCGTCTTTCTTTTTGTTGAAACCATAAGCCAGAGCCGCCGCTGTTGGTTCGTTTATTATTCTCTTAACATCCAATCCGGCTATCCGACCGGCATCCTTTGTCGCCTGTCTTTGAGCGTCGTTAAAATAAGCCGGAACTGTTATAACCGCCTCCGTTATTTTTTCGCCAAGTTTCGCTTCGGCATCTTGTTTAAATTTCTGAAGAATCATAGCCGACACTTCTTCCGGAGTAGACCATTTATCCAAAACTTTTACTTCAACTCCGCCATTCTGCGACTTTCTAACCTCAAAAGGCACATTTTTTATATCTTTTTGAACGCCCGGATCGTCAAAAGTGTGACCAATAAATCTTTTTATCTGAAAAACCGTATTTTTTGGGTTAGTGACAGCCTGTCTTTTTGCCAATAAACCGACCAACCTTTCTCCAGTCTTAGAAACAGCAACTATCGAAGGAGTAGTACGCGACCCCTCGGCGTTTTCTATTATTTTCGGCGCGCCACCTTCCATTACAGCCATTGCTGAATAGGTGGTGCCAAGATCTATGCCAATAATTTTACTCATTTTTGATTTATGTAATTAATGTTAAAAATAAAAATTTTTGCCCGATTAAAGAAAAGCGGAAAAGCAAACTAACCTGACTCGGGACAAGAGTGGCGCTTCGATCACCTTGAGAACACGGACATTAATTTTTTAGTCCCCTTTTGAGTCTTAAGACAAAGACCGCCCAGACGGCGCTCTGGTCATCTGACTAACAAAAAAAACTCCGAGGGTTGAAAAATCCGGGTTGAAGTAATGACTTTTTACGTTGACTCTGACTTTGGAGTAATCTTTTTGACAAAAAACCGGCAAATAAAAATTCTCTTTTTTTTCATTCCGATTTATTTTTCCCTCAATTTCTCTCCGTAAAGGCTCTATACCAACTAATTTTCCGTAAATTCTACCTTCTTGCTCGCATATTAAAAACCAAGCACGAAAAGCCTGACCAGCGTCATTTCTTATAACTTTCTCGAATATTCTAATTTTTGGCTGACTGATCAACATCTAATTAATTCTCATTTTTACCCACCCTTACCTTGGCTGGACGAATCACTTTTCCGTTTAACAAATATCCCTTTTGTATAACGTCAACTATTTTACCCTCATCTTCTTTTTTTTCAACTTTTACCATTTCAAGCGCTAAATGGCGAGCCGGATTGAAATCTTGGCCGATCGGATCATCCGTTTCTACTCCGTTTTTTTCTAATGCCTTTTTGAGTTGGTTATATATCAAAACAACCCCATCCCGCCAATTTTTATCTACTTTCTCCCAATCTTTGCTGTTAAACGCTTGATCAAAGCTGTCCGTCACGCCGACAACATCCAAAACGACAGGCTCGCTGGCAAATTTTAAAAATATCTTTTTTTCTTCTTCTTCCCGTTTTCGATAATTTATAAAATCAGCTTGAGCCCTCTGCCAACCAGTAAGATAATCGGCTGATTTCTTTTCCGCCTCCTTCAACTTAAGCTTTAATCTCCTGATAGATTCATTCACCGACTCCTCGGCCACTACACTATCATCCAAACCCTCATCCGAGTCAGTGGAAGATTCTTCTCTATCGATTTTGTTTTCATTTTCGTCACTCATGCGAAGATTCTATATTTTTTTAGCATAAAATCAACTACCTGCTTGACCAGAATTAAAAAATCCTTAGACTTTAGCCAGAAAACGGAGGAACCATGAAAAAAAACAACCGTCCGGAAATTGAAATCGTCAAAAATGTCTTTCGGTTGCTCAAAAGGCGCCGGCGGAAAGTGTTCAGAGCATACTCCAGTCAGAGAGAAATCTTGGCTGATTCAATCACATATTTCCAGCAATACAATGATTCAACCGGCCAGATAGTATTGATGCTGTTTAAGGCCGAGGAAGTGATTGATGGTCATCGCGCGCCAATCTGGCTCCACTGGATGATTGACGGCCGACAAGAAAAAAGACTGGAGAAATGGCTCCGGGAAGTGAGACCGGAAAACGGAGAAGTCTTCGAGCACGAGGAAATTTCAGGGATAAAAATCTGAAAAGCCCGTCCGGAACAAAGCCACTCTTGAAAAACAAGAGTGGCTATTTTATCTCTTTGACCACTGCGGAGCTTTCCTGGCCTTTTTGAGACCAAATTTTCGTCTTTCTTTAGAACGGGGATCGCGCTTTAGAAACCCGGCCTTTTTCAATTTTTTTCTTAACTCCGGATCTTCGGAAATAAGAGCTCTTGAAATTCCATGTCTCATAGCCTCCGCTTGCGCCGATACGCCACCGCCTTTCAAAGTAACCACTGTCTTGAAATTCCCATCCACCTTTGATTTGGCAAAAGCCTCCGAAGCGATTCTCCTCAACTCCGCCGTCTTGAAATAATCATCCATAGACTTGCCATTCAACAAAAAAGACGGCTTGGCTGAAGGATAAAGCTTAACCACAGCTATAGCGGTTTTTCTCCTGCCAATCGCACGCAAATATTTTTCTTTTCCTTCTATTGTCGTCATTTTTAATTTTTAATCGGTTAGTCTTTTATTTTTAAAAACTTTATCCGTTTGTCCTGAAGTTTGTTTTTAGGTAACATTTTATAAACTGCCCGACGGACAACTTCTCTTATTCCCTTTTTTTCTATTAATTCACCTAAAGAAATAATCTTTTGTCCGCCCGGATAAAGAGAAAAAGAAACATATTTTTTGTTTTCTCTCTTTTTTTCCGAAATCTTTAATCCGGAAACATTAACAACCTCAACAACCACATCAGCCGTCTCGTTCTTCACAAAAGAAGGAGAAAGTTTGCCTAACAAAGCTCTAGCAGCCTCACTAGCCACCCTGCCTAAAGTCCTATTTTTTGCATCTACTGTATGTTTCATAATTAAAATCAAACTAATGAAATCCGAGCTAATTCAGCTCCATCGCTTTTTCTGTTGCCAAGCTTTACTATTCTTGTATAACCGCCTTTTCTATTTTTATACTTAGGCGCTATTTCCGAAAAAATTTTATTAACGAGTTTGGTCGAACCAAGACGTGAAATCATAAGCCTTCTATCAGAGATGCTCCCTTTTTTACCCAGAGTAATAATTTTCTCAGTCATCGGTCTTATTTCCTTGGCTTTAGCTTCTGTCGTAGTAATTGCTCCGCGAATAAAAAGCGAAGAGGCCAAAGATTTGAGCAACGCCCTTCTAACCTTTCTTATCCTACCGAATTTTCTAGCTGGATTTGATTTCATAAAGAAATTTTCTATTATCTTAAAATAACGGATCTATTTTAGTTGTATTCCGAAATCCTGCAAAATTTTCTTTATCTCCTGAACACCTTTAGTGCCAAGACCGTCTATATCTAATATATCTTCTTCCGATTTTCTGGCTAAACCTCCGAGCGTCCTTATATTGGCGTTTGAAAGCGCATTAAGAGTTCTTTGGGAAAGATCCATCGCATCTATCCTTGTCTTTAAAATTTCAGGATCTATCTCTCTCTTGATTTCTTCTTTCTTTACCTCAACCTCCTCCTCTTTTTCAACTTTTATTTCCGGCAACGGTTCTTCAAAACCGACTACGGCTTTCAACTGTTCTATCATAATCCTTATGGCTTCTTCAAGAGCTTCTTTTGGCATTATCGTGCCGTTAGTCTCAATGCTTATTCTCAAACGGTTAAAGTCGGTTCTGTTGCCTACACGCATATTTTCCACTTCATAATTCACTCTTCTAATCGGTGTAAAACTGGCATCCAACGCTATTTCACCTATAGAAACCCTTTCTTTTCTCAAAGCGTCCTTTGGCACATAACCGAGTCCGTGTTCAACGCTTATCTCCATGTCCAAAGAAGCGTTTTTGTCTGTTAAGGTGGCTATGTGTTGTTCCGGATTCAATATTGTAATCTGACCGGGACATTCTATGTCGCTGGCCAACACCTCCTTAACACCTTTTGCTTTAAGCTTTAAAACCTGCGATTCTTCGGTTGTAGCTTTTAAAATAACCCTCTTCAAATTTAGGATAATAGATATCACATCCTCTTTAACGCCCTGTACAGTAGAAAATTCATGACTGACACCATCTACCTTTATACCTACCGGCGCCATCCCCGGCAAAGAAGACAATATTATCCGGCGCAATGAATTGCCCAGTGTGTGTCCGTAACCAGGGTAAAGACCGTCAATCTCATAGACCCCAGAAAACTCTTCCTCCTTTACCACTCTTGGCTTAGAGGGCAGGACTATCTTTGTCTCAGGCATGTTTGAAAATTTAAATTATTAAAAATTACCTTTTATAAAAATCCAAAATCGAAGAAAGATCGAACGACAGCTCCGAAGTTTCTAATTTTGGCGCTGATAGAACTTTTCCTTCCATTTTTTCCACCTCAAAAGAAAGCCATTTAGGAAGCGTTCTGTCTTTCATTTTTTCAACCAAATCGGCAAAAAGTTTTGATTTTCTGCTCCTCTCCACAACCGAAACCAAATCTCCCGGCTTGACCGAGCAAGAAGGAAAATTAACCCGCCGACCATTCAATGATATATGACCGTGAGAAACCATTTGTCTTGCCGCAAGACGTGTTTCGGCCAAACCTAGTCTTGCTACCGTATTGTCCAACCGACTCTCCAGTTTTTCAAAAAGACTTTCTTCCGGCTTCTTTTTCTTTTCCTGCAGAGCTTTTTTGACGTAATTTTTGAACTGACGTTCATTTATAAGATAAGTAAATCTGGCCTTCTGTTTTTCAATCAGAGCTTTACCAAAATCCGTCGCCGGTCGACCCGGACGCTTACCATATTGGCCAGATCTAGCAGCAAACTTCTGAGTCTGAGTTTTCTCGAATACCGCCGGACCAAGTCTGCGAGCTATTTTGTATTTTGATTTTATCCTCATATTAAAAAATTAAACTCTTCTCGGTTTAGGTGGCCGAGGACCATTATGTGGGACTGGCGTTGCATCCTTTATTTTTTTTAAAGTGATACCTTTTGATATAAAACCTCTTATGGCTGATTCCCGCCCGGAACCAACTCCAGAAACAATTACCGAAACCTCTTTCAGACCCATTTGTCCAGCTTTTTCGGCTAAAGCTTCGCCGACCTTAGCAGCAGCAAAGGGTGTCCCCTTTTTAGCCCCTTTAAAACCCAAACTGCCACTTGAAGACCAAGCTACTATATTGCCCCTATCGTCAGATAATGAAAGTGCAGTATTGTTATAAGTAGAACGAACAAAAAGAGTGCCAAAATTCAACACTCTCCTCTTTGAAGTTTTTTGCGGTGATTTTGCTTGACTCTCTTCTTTGTCGCCACTTGTAACTAAGCGTTTCTTACCCATTGTTATTTCTGATTAAAAATTATTTCTTATCAAGCGCCCTTCGACCAGTTCCCATTGTTTTTCGTGTATTGCCTCGACGAGTTCTTGAATTACTCTTTGTCCTCTGACCCCTGACTGGCAAACTTCTCATATGCCTTAATCCCCGGTAACATTTTACATCCTTAAGACGTTTTACATTCGAGGAAACTTCTCTCTTCAAATCTCCCTCTATTTTAAAAGACTCAATCACCTTTCTTATAGCATTTTCTTCATCGACTGAAAGCTCTTTTGGCTTTTTATCCAAAGAAACTTTCGCTTTTTCCAAAATATAAATTGCCCGAGAATGACCTATGCCGTGAAGCGTCCGCAAAGCGAACGGCAGTTTCTTGTCTTCTGGAATCGTTATACCTAATATACGCATTTTCTTTATATAAAAAATTGGACGAAGAGAAGCGATCCTGCCGCGCCCAAAAAATAAATACTATCAACCCTGTCTTTGTTTATGTCTCGGATTAGCCTTGCAATAAACATAAAGAGCACGCCCACGCCTTACGGTAACGCATTTCGGACAAATTTTTTTAACGGAAGCTTTAACTCTCATAAAAAACTCTTGATGCTTATAAAAAACGCGTGCCCGCACGCCCGAACAACCTAGCACGACAGACAGAAAAAGTCAATCAGAAAAAGCATTTTTATCTTATTGCCCAAAACAATCCTAAAGTCTCCTCGTTATCCTTCCCTTACCGCCATAAGGATCTAAAATAAGCCTAACCTTATCGCCTATTATTATTCTTATGTGGTTTATCCTCATTTTGCCGGATAAGTAAGCCAAAACACTCTCGCCAGCCTCCAATTCTACCTTGAAGAGTGTATCTGGCAAAGCTTCCACCACCACACCGCTCACTTCATTGTTTTTTCCTTCTTCTCCCATCTTGCTGATTAAAGGATTGATGATTATACCAGAACAAAAAAAGCCGTCAAAGCCTTAAATCAGTTTTCTGAAATCACCACTTTTATTTTTGCTGAATCTCCTGGAAAAGTTTTGCGCCAAAAGGGATAGATTGAAACATTAGCTGATTCTATTTCGCCGTAATTCTTCAAAATTTCCTCAAAATCAGATCTTCTTGCGCCAGCCAATTCGCCAGCAAGTTTTCGACCGTCAACCGCCCAAACAAAATGCGCCATTCCATCAACACTGAATGAAATTTCCGGCGAATCTATTTTTGGTCTTAATTTCCAAGAAAAATCCAAAATGTCACGATTTTTCAGAATAACAGTGCTACTAGCTATCAAGCCGGAAAAAGGAGCCGAAAAAGCCATAGTCCTATCCCAATATTCAGTGACGAAGCTGAAAACAACAAGCTTACCTTTTTCCTTCAAAGAAACCTGACCATTTTCGGCATTTTGCAATGGCAAAGACTCAAATTCTATTGTATAAGCCCCTTTAGGGATAAAATATCCGTCTTTCATTGCTTGGCTTGCTTCCAAAAACATTTCTTTTTCTAGGCTGGACCTCATTTCAGCTCTGGAGAGTTTTTGTTTTGAATCAGAAACAAACTTAGCCATACCGGAAAAACCATCGGTCATCGGCGTCTTTGATCGAGCATAAAAACCATTGTAACGACCAGGATCCGATTTGAAACCGGGAATTGTAAAATCAACTAATCCGATGTTGTACTTTGGTCCAGCTTCATCAGCATAAACAGTTGCTTCCACACTACCCGGCACCGTTTTTCCAGCCACGATACTTTTTCCAGGTATAACTATCGATTTGTCTATCCTGTATATCAATCCGTCTGTCGTTTCAAATCTAGTGTTCTTTATCAGTTTCTGGGAGTTTTCCGAATAATTATTGTAAACAATTATAGTGCCTGAAGATTTACGACTAACTTCTTTTTCGCCGTCCGCCACCACCTCTTTCGAAACAGTTTTTTCAAAAGAAACGGGCTCAAAAAAAAGCTCCCCTTTGGATAACTCGGCACTTCCTTCCGCCTTAATCTTGAAATCACCACTTAAAGACGCTTCCCCGATTCTGGGTATTACAAAAACTTCCGCGCTCGAAAAAACCTGAAAAATCGAAAAAGTCAAAAACAGCACTGCTATCGTCGCTACCAACCAAATCCTCCAACCGCCCTTTTTTTCCTCAAGGTCAAGAACTGGATTTTGCACCCTATGATAAATAACATCTTCTTCCTCTTTCAGCCGACGCGAACCGGAGTTGGAAGAACTCAGAGATTCTTTCGGTAAAACATCTCGTAAAAAATTTTTTCTGTTTGGCAAAGGCATAGAAAAATTGTCTGTTAGCGAATATTATATCACAACTGCCCAAAGGTTCAAACAGAATGAGTGGCAGTTAAAGAAACGAATACGGCTTCCGCCTCTATAAATGGATCACGATTTTCGCTCTCTCCGCTCAAAATCGCTTTTTCAAAAAGATTAGACTCTATAGGAAAAGCGGAAATGAAAGGAGTTCCATTTCCCCTCACCGGCAATTTTTTATTTGTTATGAGATCAGCAAAAATACCCGCCGAATTATCTCCTGACAAAACAAAAACTTTCGGCGGAAGAAAAAACTCTTTGGAAAAATCACTAACGGATTCGGAAAATAAAGCCACCCAATCTTCCCTGGCTTGTGAAAGCGCTCTTCTTGCCTTTTCTGGAGGTCTCAAAGCGGTCTGAACATCTCCTTCAGATCGAAGAGCGGACAAAGCCGTCGCCGGATTCATGCCAACCACTTCTTTGATGAGACGACGAATAATCAAATTCCGACCAAGCGGAAAAGATATAGTCTCAATAATAATGTCTTTTTTAACTATTGAAATATCTGTGGTTTCTCCGCTTACATGAGCAACCATAAAGTTGTCTTCATCAGGAAAAATGCTCTTTAAGACGTACCAATAAACTCGAGCGGTGGAATTTATTTCGGTCTCAGCGTTCGGAAAATATTTACCGACAGCTCGCTCAATCGATTTTTTGACCGACTTAGGCGTAGCGCTTAAAAAAAGTGTTATCTCGAACTCTCCGGCAATCTTGCCTATCGGATTAAAAACAGGATAACCATCTATAAGAGAATTAAGAATTTCCATTTCCGCAATCTCTGACCGTGTTAAATTTTCACCAAATTCTTCTTTCTTTTCTTTGGAAATACCGGCTAAAAAATTTTTTTCCTCATGCTTTACCACGTCCCGCAAAAAATCTCTGGAAACCTTGAACGGATGCTCAAATTTGAAATGCAACATCTTCGTTGATGACACATGCCAGGGAGAAGACAGAGTGCAAAAGGCTCTTGAAATTCTTCTATTCTCACCCCTTTTTATAAGCGCCGGCAAACCGAATCGAGAGACAGAACTAACGGCTTTTTCCAACGCCTCAATCATTGTCGAAGAAATTGCGCTCGGCTTTAATCTTTCCTTTATTGGATAATGCTCTCGATAAAAGTAAATTATTTCCGGCTTCTGTTCTGGAGCAACAAGAGCGATCCCTGCGCCAACACTCCCGCTTCCAGCGTCAATTAGAATTACCACCTCTTTTTTCGCTAATTTCCCTTTAGAGAAGTGATTGTCAAACATTTTTTAATTATATCACAAATCAATCAAGAACGGCTTTTATTCTTCTCACCCCGGCTGACACCGCTTCCTCTTTTATTATCTTAAAAACCCCTTTAAGTTCGCCAGTATTATTCACATGGGGTCCGCCACAAAACTCTTTGGAATAAGCGTTATCCAAAGACTCGCCTATAAAATAAATCGAAACCTCGTCACCATATTTTTCGCCAAAAAAATGCCGAGCGCCGGTTTTCTCGGCCTCTTGTCGAGACAAAATCATTTTGTTAACCGGCAAAGCAGATTTTATTTTTTCATTGACAATTTCTTCAACTTTTTTAATTTCCTCCGTTGTCATTTTCTGCGGGTGAGTAAAATCAAATCGTAATCTTTCGGCTGTTATATTGCTCCCCTTCTGTCCGACATGTTCGCCGAGAATATCGCGAAGTGCCTGATGAAGAAGATGGGTTGCTGTGTGATATTGAATCACCTTTTCATCATTCACATCACCCAGTCCGCCTTTGAATTTCTTCTCCGCTCCGGCGCGGGAAATTATTTTATGTTTTTCGAATTCCTCTTGAAAACCGTCTTTATCAACATTAATATTTCTTACCTTTGCTAAATCTGTAATCATATCGATCGGCAAACCATAAGAAGAAAATAACAAAAATACATCTCGCCCAGAAATCACATTATTGCTGGCAATTTTTTCAAACTCTTTTAATCCTTGCCTAATGGCAGTTTCAAATTGTTTTGCTTCTTTGGTAATAATCTCAACAATTTTCTCTCTCTTGTCATAAATTTCATCATAAACTCCCTTGTAAACAAAAGCGTTAGATTCAACAATAGATTTGATATCCTCTTCGCTAATACTTCTATTATTCATTACAGAAATAGCGCGACGAATAAGCCTCCTCAAAAAATATCCCCTATCCATATTAGATGGCATAACTCCGTCAGCAATCAAAAAAATTGCTGCTCGAAAATGGTCGGCAACAATGCGTAAATTCTTTAGATTGTCAGAATAAACTGAAGTCATCATCCTCACAGAGGCCAGATTGTCGGCTTCAAAAACGCTACCGACAAGTTTATCGCCCTTAGAATCAACACTGCCATCATTGGCCACCGCCGTAATCCTCTCCAATCCTCCTCCAAAATCAACATTTCTTCTGGGCAATTTTTCGAAACCCCCTTCAATTTTCCGATATTCCATGAACACTGAGTTGCCAATTTCCAAAAACCGACCGCAATCGCAATTTGGATGACACTTCTCCCCAAATTTTGGATCATGAGGGATCTGGGTAAATTCGTAGAAAACTTCGCTGTCAGCACCACCGGGTTCGCCTATCGGCATTTTATCCGGCGTGCCAGATCGACTCCACCAATTTTTCCTGGCCGGATAGAAAAAAATCCTATCTTCTGAAATGCCAAGCCCTTTCCAAATTTCAAAAGACTCAACATCGCGTGGTAAATTAAATTTTTCATCCCCCTCAAAACAAGTAACGGCTAAGTTGTTCTTTTTAATGCCTACTTCTTTAGTTAAAAATTCAAAAAACCAGGAAAGTTGTTCTTTTTTCCAATAATCGCCAAAGGACCAGTTGCCAAGCATTTCAAAAAAGGTCGTGTGGCGATTATCACCGACTTCCTCTATGTCTTCGCTCCTAAAACACTTTTGCGAATTCGCCAATCTTTTACCAGCCGGATGATCCTGTCCTAAAAGAAATGGCACCAGTGGCTGCATTCCAGAGCCGGTAAAAAGTGTTGTTGGATCGTTTTCTGGAACAAGCGAGGCCGACGGGATAACTTTATGCCCCCGAGATTCAAAAAACTTCAAAAATCGATTTCTGACTTCAGCAGACTTCATGCCAAAAATATAACAGAAAGAAAAAAAATGCACAAAAAGGTGATTCAGACGGTCAATATCATAAAATTTCTGTTTTTGGAACAAACAGAATATAAAACCTTATTTAAATGTCAGAAGAATCTAAAGACTTTTTTGCTCTAGAACGATCCGACTTAGTTAGATATTTTTTACGCAACCGAACACATTTTGGCGTTATTTCAAGATATTCGTCGCTTTTCATAATTTCCAAACCACGCTCAATTGACAAAGGCCATGAGGCCTTAAGCATTATTGCCTCATCGCTTCCCTTTGATCTCATATTTGTAAGCTCCTTTCCCTTGCAAGGATTGACATCTAAATCGTCTCCTCGAGAAACATTGCCAATTATCATTCCTTCGTAAACATCGTCGCCCGGCTCAATATAACGAACCCCTCTCTCCTCAAGATTCCAAAGAGCAAAAGCTACCGCTTTGCCGTTCATCATAGAAATCATTGAACCAAAATCATGTCTTTCAATCTCGCCGGTATGTTCTTTAAAACCGACAAAACGAGAAGAAAGTATTCCTTGCCCTTTAGTGACAACAATAAACTCGTTTCGATAACCTAACAATCCGCGAGTCGGAATTTCAAAAATCAACCTGGTTTGGCCATTGTGTTCGTGTTGGCTTAACAAAACTCCTTTCCGAGACGATAGAGAACCAACTACCGTTCCGACAAATTCATTGGGCACATCAGCAATTACCTCCTCGAAAGGTTCCTGCTTTACCCCATTTTCTTCTTTAATTATAACTTGTGGCTCAGATACGGAAATTTCATAGCCTTCACGTCTCATTTGTTCTAATAAAACCGAAATATGAAGTTCTCCTCGCCCAAAAACCGTATAATAATCCCCCTTTGAAAAATCGACTTTCAAACCGACATTGGTCTCAAGTTCGCGCTCTAATCTCTCACGAATCTGCCTGGTTGTGACAAGTTTGCCGTCCCGGCCACCAAGGGGCGAATCGTTAACCATGAAATTGAGAGATATGGTCGGTTCGTCAACCGCTATTGCCGGAAGCGGTTCGGCATCTTCATCTTCACAAATCGTCTCGCCGATATATATAGTCGGCAAACCGGCGATCATAACTATATCTCCGGCCATTGCTTCTTCTTTTTCCACCCGTCTCATTCCCTCGAAAGTAAATATCTTCGTTATTTTTCCTCTGACTGTTTCTTTGTTTTTTGCTTTAACAAAAACTACGGACCCATTTTTTACTATCCCTTCTTCTACTTTTCCAACCGCCATACGGCCCAAAAAATTATCGTATGCCAAATTAAATGGTTGCATTCGAAAGGGCACATCCGTTTTTCCGCCTGATGGCGGAACCCATTCCAAAATCAAATCCAGAAGAGGAGACAAGTCCTTCGCTTCTTTGTCTTCCAACTTTCTGGAAGCAAAACCGCGTCGGCCAGAAGCATAAACTATCGGGAAATCTATCTGATTGGTATCCGCTCCAAGTTCTATAAAAAGTTCTAAAATCTCGTCATGGACTCTTTTTGGGTCAGCGGCTGATTTGTCGATTTTATTAATAACGACAATCGGCTTAAGTCCGAGCTCTAAAGATTTTTTCAAAACAAATCTCGTCTGGGGCATCGGTCCTTCTTGAGCATCGACTAAAAGTAAAACCGTGTCGATCGCCCGAAGAACGCGTTCAACCTCGCTTCCGAAATCGGCATGACCGGGCGTGTCCACAATATTTATTTTTGTAGCTTCTCTTCCAGAACTCGCCGACGTATAAAAAAGCGAACCGTTTTTCGCGTAAATAGTAATACCCCGCTCTTT
>CAZFCM010000003.1:0-5043 GCA_964517725.1 uncultured Candidatus Saccharibacteria bacterium
TTATGATTATTATTCTTCGACAATGACGATAAATTATGCAAACAATTCTTGTGCGCTGGTTGAGATGAGAAAGTATCAGCCGACCCCGTCCAAGGCTTATCTTAGCGAAATAATTTCAAGAGGTATAAATGATTGCACTTCGACAAAAAATCCTTACAGAGTAGAACGCACGGTTTTCTTGGAGTACAATTAGCCGGATGAAAAAAGCGGTTAAGGGAGTGGCAGAAAGGATAAAGAAATTAAAAGAGACGATAGAAAAACATCGTTATAGCTATCATGTACTTGATAAAATTACGATGCCGGAAGAAGCCTTAGATTCCCTTAAGGCGGAACTTTTGAAACTCGAGGAGAAGTATCCGGAATTAGCGACGGCGGATTCGCCGAGCCAGAGGGTTGGTGGCCAGCCTCTGCCGGAGTTTATTAAAGTCCGGCACAAAATTCCCCAATGGTCTTTTAATGACGCTTTTACAGAGAACGATATAGACGATTTCGATCATAGAATCAGAAAATTTTTGAAACAAGGCGGTGTGGATGATACTCGACCTTCATATGTTGCGGAACTCAAGATAGATGGTTTAAAAGTGGTTTTGGAGTACGAAAAAGGGATTTTTGTCCGAGCAGCGACTCGAGGCGATGGAGAAGTGGGCGAGGATGTTTCCCATAATGTTAAAACGATAGGGGCTATACCTCTTTCTTTGTCCCGACCTGTTGATGTGATTGTCGAAGGTGAAATTTGGATGGGCAAAAAAAGATTGGAGGAAATAAACAAAGAAAGAAAGACGCGAGGAGAACCGGAGTTTGCTAATCCTCGCAACGTTGCGGCGGGTAGTATTCGCCAGCTTGATCCAAAAATTGTTGCTGAGAGAAAATTAGACAATTTTGTTTACGATCTCGCTTTTTCCGGAGGTGAATCGCCGGTAACTCAGATTGGGGAATTGGAATATTTGAGAAATCTTGGTTTTAAGGTTAATCCTCATTTTAAACTATGTGCCGGAACTCAAGAGATTATAGATTTTTGGCGTTTGTGGCTGGAAAGAGCCAAAAAAGAAGATTACTGGATTGACGGAATTGTGATTAAGGTTAATGAGAGACGATTTCAGGAGATTTTAGGTTATACCGGCAAGGCGCCTCGTTTTGGCATAGCCTTCAAATTTCCGGCCGAGCAAGTCACGACAGTAATTGAAGATATAATTCTTCAGATTGGCCGGACTGGCGTTGTGACGCCGGTTGCGGTATTGCGTCCGGTCTCGGTGGCCGGAAGCGTTGTTTCAAGGGCCACGCTTCACAATGAAGATGAAATAAACAGGCTTGATGTCCGAATCGGAGACACGGTGATAATACAAAAGGCCGGTGATGTCATACCGGATATTGTTTCGGTTGTTTTAGAGATGAGGACCGGTAAAGAGAAACCTTATGTTTTTCCAAAAAATGTTCCGGCTTGCGGTGGCGATGGCAGAATAGAGCGGGTGTCTGGAGAGGTGGCTTGGCGTTGTGTTTCCAAAGATTCGCCGGTTCTTTTGCGAAGACGGATATATCATTTTGTAAGTAAAAATTGTTTTGATATAGAAGGCTTAGGACCGAAAATCGTCGATCTGCTTATCCAAAACGGTTTGATAGGCGATGCGGCCGATATTTTCAGAATAAAAAAAATCGATTTGGCCAGTCTGCCCCGTTTTGCCGAGAAATCGGCCGAGAATTTAGCAGAAGCAATTCAAAGGGCAAAAAAGGTGATATTGCCAAAGTTCTTATTTTCCCTTTCTATTCCTCAGGTTGGAGAGGAGACGGCCATAGATTTGGCTCGGCACTTTGGCAGTCTGCAAGCCATTATGTCGGCCAAAAAGGAGGATTTTGAGGAAATATCCGGAGTGGGACCTGTTGTTGCGGAATCTGTTTTTAAATGGTTTGAAAGTCCGGCGAATCGAGTCTTTGTCAAGAAGTTGATTGCTTTGGTGAAAATTGAAATGTCGGAAGCGAACAATTTTGGAAATAAATTGGCCGGCAAAATATTCGTTTTGACTGGGACTTTGTCGAAAATTTCCCGAGACAAGGCGAAGGAGTTGATTAGAAAGAACGGGGGCGAACTTTCCGAATCGGTTTCTTTAAAGACAAACTATCTTGTAGCCGGCGAAAATCCGGGTAGCAAGCTAGATAAGGCGAGAAAAATTGGCGTACCAGTAATCGGCGAAGATGAGTTTGAGAAGATGGTTTTTTGAGGATTTTCGCCGTTGGGTAAAATCAATTATCATCTGTTTTTTGGAAAAAATTTGGGCCCGCGCGTTAAGCGCGGGCCCCGTCGATGAGTGTCGGGTCACAACCTAAAGCAAGGCGTGGATTTTCGGGTCGAGTGGAAAATTATTTCCCTCCATGAGGATGCGGGCCGAATAACTTCCTTCCTAGGTTTTTCCGAACTTGCCATTGTCCTTGCTTTTTTGGCTTCTTCCGTCGCCTTCCGACGGGCGGCCACTTCAAGGGCGAGGCTGTTGTTGGTGTGTCTTTCCCGGCTCGGGCCTTTTGGTGATGCGATGTACATAGCCAACAATAATAATAAATATTATAAAAAAATACACAAGGGGGAGGGAGTTTTTTAGAGTATGAAATTTGGCTCTTTGTGTTATTATTCATCGCATGATAGGGAATGAAGATGTTCAAAAATTGGCTGATTTGGCCAGAATTTCGCTCAGCGAAAAAGAAGCTGAATCTTTAAAAATAGATATAACGGGAGTTTTGAAGTATATAGATCAGATAAAGAAGGCGCCTACCAAAGATCGGAAAAAGGCAACGTCCGGTTTTGGTCTGATAAATGTCTTCAGGGAAGATGAAGTGGTAAACAAAGGAGGAGAATATTCTGAAGTTTTGCTTAAATCAGCGCCAAAAAGCGCCGATTCAAGAATAAAAGTGAAAAAAATAATATCTTGAGTTTTTATGGCCGATTTTAAAAATTTAACCATAAGAAGGGCAGTAGAGATGCTTCAGAAAGGCGAGGTTACGGCTGAGGGTTTGGCAGTTTGGTGTCTCGAGGAGATAAAAAAAAGAGATAGTGATATTCACGCTTATCTCGAAGTTTTTTCGGATGTTTTGGATCAAGCTAAGGAGGCGGATAGAAGAATGAAGGCGGGAGAAAAAGGGCCGCTTCTCGGTATTCCGATTGCCGTAAAAGATAATATTTTAATAAAAGGCCGACGGGCGGGTTCGGCTTCAAAAATTTTAGAGAATTATGTCGCTTCTTATGATTCTACTGTAGCGGAAAAATTAAAAAAAGCGGGAGCGGTTTTGGTTGGCCGGACAAATATGGATGAATTTGCCATGGGTAGTTCTACAGAAAATTCGGCTTATGGTCCGTCTAGGAACCCTATTGATTTATCAAGAGTGCCGGGCGGTTCTTCTGGCGGTTCGGCCGCTTCGGTGGCCGGAGGACTTTCTCTTGGCGCTTTAGGCTCAGATACTGGCGGGTCGATTCGTCAGCCGGCCTCTTTTTGCGGTTTGGTCGGTTTTAAACCGACTTACGGGGCTGTTTCCCGACACGGTCTTATGGCTATGGGTTCGTCTCTTGATGTGATTGGTCCGATAACCAAGACAGCCGAGGATGCCGAGACGATCTTCAATGTTTTACGAGGAAAAGATTCCTTCGATTCTACCAGTATAGATGTCGGCCAAATTAAACATGGAAAAGAAAAATTAAAAGTCGCGGATATTACTGATTTTATAGAAGAAGTTGGCGAGGGTGGAGCGGACAAAGATGTCATGGCTGATTATGCTAAGGCTATAGACAGATTGAAGAGTATTGGTTATGAAGTTTTTAAACCAAAAACAGACCTATCCGTTTTGCGTTATTCGTTGGCGACTTATTATGTCATTATGCCGGCAGAAGTCTCAACAAATTTAGCCAGATTTGACGGAATAAAATATGGTTTTTCGTTTGATAGCGGGAAGGATTTGATTTCCGATTATAAGAAGACCAGGGCTCTTGGTTTTGGCAAAGAAGTGAGAAGACGAATTCTTCTTGGCACTTATGTTCTTTCGGCTGGCTATTATGACGCTTATTATGGCAAGGCGATGGAAGTCAGGGAGCTTCTCGGCCGGACACTTAAAGAACTTTGGAGTGAAGTTGATTTAATGGTTATGCCCACTACTCCTACCCCAGCTTTCAAGTTCGGAGAAAATACCGACGATCCTTTGAAAATGTATTTGGCGGATGTATTTACTGTAACTGCTAATATGGTCGGAGCTCCGGCCATATCTGTTCCTTCCGGTTTTGTGGAAAGAGAGGCGGTCGGATTGCCTTTAGGTTTACAAATAATGGCACCCGTAGGTGAAGACGAATTAATTTTCAAGGTGGCGAAGGACTTTTTGGGAGAAAAATAGTAGAATTCTCGGTATATGGATTTCCCGGTCCCTTTTATCAATCTCGAATTTTTGTATTTCAGCATATACCGCTTGCTTGATGCGGTTTTTGACCCGGCTAGTTTTTACGCTAGACTTTCCGAAGCCTCAGTGTCGATATTTCCTTACGCCACGGTTCTTTCTTTGGTTTTTTTGGTCGGAATAATATATAGCGCTACTCGAGCGTCAAAAATTGAGCATAATCTATATGGTCGGAAAGAATCTTTGGCTGTAGCCGAAGCGCCTAATTTGGAAAATAAACGTTGGGCAAGAATTGTTAATCATTTAAATTCGGAAAATGAAAGCGATTGGCGTTTAGCTGTACTCGAAGCAGACTTGATTTTGGAGGATATGTTGAAGAATATGGGTTATGTTGGTGAGACTATTGGTGATAAATTGAAAAATATTGAAAAGAGCGATTTTAATACAATAAATGAAGCTTGGGAGGGTCATCGGGTTAGGAATCTTATTGCTCACGAGGGTGGAGATTTTACTATAACCAACAGAGAGGCAAGACGGGTAGTGGCTTTATACGAAAAAGTTTTCAAAGAATTTCATTTGTTTGGTGTTTAGCCATTTGCTATATTTTTAAGGTGGTTGTACTATCATTGTCGAAACCTGTGGCAGGTTTTTTACAGCGGGGTAGAGTAACAGTAATTCGCA
>CAZFCM010000003.1:5053-8894 GCA_964517725.1 uncultured Candidatus Saccharibacteria bacterium
TCCAGCCCCCGCAACTAGATTTTTTGGATAAACTTCAAGTTTGAGGTTTTTTGTGGTAAATTGTCGCTTGGCGTAGTCGCCGGCGTAGTTCACCGGTTAGAGCGAGGGACTCATAAGCCCTAAACAGTGGTTCGATTCCACTCGCCGGCATTGCAAGTAAAGATAGACTTGCTAGAGTATTTCCTATGCAGCCGTAGATCAATTGGTTAGATCGCGTCCCTGTCACGGACGAGGTTGCGGGTTCGAGTCCCGTCGGCTGCGTATAATCAAAAATTACCGGATTTGATTCGGTGTGTATAATAGGCGTGATGTCAAACAAGAAATTTTGGGATAAAGAATATTCGATCGGCGGAAATTTTTCTCTTTCAGACAGACCGTCTGAGGATTTGGTTAAATTCACAAGATGGCTTGAAAGGAATTATGGCCGGCAATTTCTAAATCCCATGACTAATATTTTAGATATCGGTTCTGGCAACGGCCGTAACTTAATTTTTTTATCAAAAAATTTTGGTTGTCGAGGCGAGGGTTACGATATTTCGGAAGTAGCGGTCAAAAAAGCCAAAGAATTTGCCAAAGGGTTGCCGGTTAATTTTTTTGTCAGATCGATGGAAGAAGACATAGACAGGCCGGCCGAACATTTTGATATGGCTTTAGATATGATGGCTTCCCATTATTTAGTTGAGGAAAAACGGAAAAATTTGGCGGAAAAAATCGCTTTTTATTTGAAATCGGGCGGTTGGTTGCTATTAAAAACTTTTTTACTTGACGAAGATATAAATGCCAAAAGAATGATTAGAGAAAGTCCGGCCGGTGAAAAAAATTCCTACATACATCCGACAATTGGCGTATTGGAGCATGTGTATACCGAAGAAGAGATAAAGGAAATTTACGGTTTACACTTTGATATTAAAAAAGTGGAAAAGACAGGCAAGCATCTGATTCGTGGTCGGGCGGGTAAAAGGCGCTCGATTATCGTTTATATGCGCCGCAAATAGATTTTTTTCGAAGCAGATTGACAAAACTTTCTGTGATTTTCTTTTTTAAAAAAACAGACGACCACAAGATTTTTTGAAATTTGAGCCAGTGGTCGGGTTTGAACCGACGACCCCCGCTTTACGAAAGCGGTGCTCTACCAACTGAGCTACACTGGCAAGACGACCTCGGCTTTTTGACGGCACTATTTCAAGAGTGTTTACAATTTAATCCGAACTTACTTTATCAAAAATTCGTGGGGAAAACCAATGGGTGGCGCGAGCATTCTTTCCCTTGCCCCTTCTTCCCGCGCCACCAAGATTTCTGACCCCAAAAAATCAGTTGAGTTTGATTCTTGAGCCGATGGTCGGAATCGAACCGACGACCACCTCCTTACCATGGAGGTGCTCTACCTGCTGAGCTACATCGGCATTTTCTCTATTAGATTTTAAAAATCGATTCAAGACGGTGCTCAAAAACAGCTTTTATATAATACACGAGAGTTTTAACTTTTCAATTTTTTATATTTTTTCTTAAAATTTTAAAATCCAGCTTGGGTGTGTTTAAACTCATAAATTGATAAATGAAGTTTAACCTCGTCCTGTTTCTGCGGACTGCTTCTCTCGGATTACCTCGGCAGAGTATTAGTCGAGGCTCGGAGCTTTTTTGGATAAGAGCGAGCTCCACTCGTCTAAGTTATTATGTGACATTCATCCTTGCTCCAAGGGGGCAGAGTATCATAGTCACTTCCAATACCACGATGGTATATATTCACTATCCAGGGTGTTGACTTTTTTTTACGGAGGGATAGGATTTGATTACCGCTTAGGGCTACGCTGGCTGAACCACAGGGGATACCTCACCACAACGAACCTATGGAATTGGCTTGGCGTCAGGCGATGATGAGGGTTCCGAGAACCCTTGCTGGATGCCCGAGTCCTTTCCGGGCATGCCGGACCGAGGGTCCGGAAGCAAAAAATAAACAAAAAAGCCGTGCCCTAAGCGGTTTTTTTGTGGTCGGTTTAGATATCTGAACGAATTTTGGACACACATTTCCTTCTCAATATTTAAGGATCGTCATACTATGGCGATGCTTACAAAGGTTTGCGAATTTTGATTTTTACGGTATCATTTTAATTAGCGTTTGAACCAGTTGGCCTAATTGAGGATATGTTCCCGCCGATCGAGGGATAAAAGGGTCCAAGCATGATTTTGCCGGATTTCACTGGAAATCGTGTTTTCGTTCGGAGCCAAAAACCGTTCAAGCGCTTTAATTTTGGGCCGGTTAACCTCCGGCCCTTTTCTTTTTTCCTTATTCATGTTATAAATTAAGCACTTCCTGAGCAAAGATAATGACAGGAAGTCATGGCCGGAGTTTGGCGCTACACAACGACAACACTTCCCTGGTTTAGGGGTTGTTCACCAGAGGAAGGCAGTGGTTTAGCGCCTAGGATCTATGGAAGGTCCCTCCGGCCTTTCTTTTTATTGGAAGTGGCCAGAAGACCCCGTCCCTTTAGGGCGGGGTTGAATGGCCACATAATAAATTGCTGTCGGCGGAGCCGACACTATTCCAACAAAGTTTCCCCGATGTCGCCCGCCCAATACCTCGCCGAGGTAATCCGAGGGAACGGTTTACCGCGAAGATGGGACGGGGGGCAAACTTTATTGATGTGTTATATTAAGACTATGTCATCAAAAGACGAGATAGAAAACAAAATAGCTGGCATAGAATCTTTAATGCAGTCGCCCGATTTTTGGATTGATAAAAATTTAGCCCAATCAAAAATAAAAGAATTGAACGATTTGAAAGCGGAACTTGCCGGCGCTGGAAAATATGATTCTGGAGACGCCATAATGACAATTTTTTCTGGAGCGGGCGGGGACGATTCGGAAGACTTTTCGGCTATGCTTTTTAACATGTACAGGAAATATTTTGAAAATCGGGGCTGGTCTTTTTTTGTCCTTCATAGAAATGAAAACGATCACGGCGGTTTCAGGAACATTACTCTGGAGGTAAAAGGCAAATCGGCTTACGGCGATTTAAAAAACGAATCCGGAGTTCATCGTTTGGTCAGGATTTCTCCTTTCAATGCCCAAAAAAAACGACATACTTCTTTTTCAATGGTAGAAGTCATACCAAAATTTGAAAAAATGGTTGAGATTGAAATACCGGAGAACGAGCTTGAAATAACCTACGCGAAATCATCTGGTCCCGGTGGGCAAAATGTCAACAAGAGGGAAACGGCTGTTCGTGCGGTTCATTTGCCGACCCGTCTTTCTGTTCATGTCGAAACAGAACGTTCGCAGGCTCAAAATAAAGAAAAGGCGATTGATATTCTGAAAGGCAAACTTTACAAAATCCGCGAAGATGAAAGATTGGCTCGAGAGAAAGGTATGCAGATTTCTAAAACCACTAGTGTGGAGTGGGGCAATCAAATTCGTTCTTACGTGTTGCATCCTTATAAAATGGTAAAAGATCACAGAAGCGGAGTGGAAACGGCTAAAGTTGATGAGGTTTTGAACGGAAGCATAGAAGAATTTATTTTGGCTGAAAAATCTCTTGGTTAAGACACGGGATAATTTTTATCGGTCACAAAATAAATTTTTTGTCCGCTTGTTTTCCGTGATATAATTGGAAGATGGTGCGATTCGGGCGGAATTGGCATTTAGTTTTTGGGTTTCTATAAAAATGATTCATTTTAATAAAGTTTCAAAAATTTATCCGGACGATTCTGTAGCCTTAAAAGATGTCAGTTTTAAGGTTAATCCGGGGGAATTTATATCGGTTGTCGGGCATTCAGGGGCTGGTAAGACAACTTTAGTCAAAATGATTCTGGCCGAGGAAAAACCGAGTTCCGGCCAAGTTTTT
>CAZFCM010000003.1:8904-20260 GCA_964517725.1 uncultured Candidatus Saccharibacteria bacterium
TTCCAGTCGATCGATATCCATTCTCTTAGACCAAGCCTTATTAATCAGATCAGACGAAGAATCGGCGCGATTTTTCAGGATTTTCGTTTGCTTCCTAACAAAAATACTTTTGAGAATATCGCTTTTGCTATGGAGGCGGCCGGAAGAACCGAAGAGGAGATACAATCAGATGTGCCCCATGTCTTGGATTTGGTCGGACTGCCTCACAAGATTTGGAATTTTCCCAACGAATTGTCAGGCGGAGAACGTCAGAGAGTGGCTATTGCTCGAGCCATTGTTAATCAACCCGATGTCATTTTGGCCGATGAGCCGACGGGCAATTTAGATCCTTTGAACACTCACGAAATAGTTCAGATTTTGAAAAAAATAAACGATCTAGGCACGACGGTGGTTTTGACGACCCATAACAAAGGAGTTATAGATTCCCTCGGTCGTCGGGTTATTACTATGGAGGAAGGAAGAATCATCAGAGATGATCCTATGGGTCGATATGTCCTTTAGTTTTTATCTCGGTCTTTGATTTTTAAAGTTGTCTTGATCGGTTCATATTTTTTAGAAAAGTTTATAATTGTTTTAACAATCAAACTTAACAAATGGTCTGGATATCAATAAAAAGAGTAATAAGAGCGGGTTTTATGAATTTTACGCGGAACGGTTTTGTTTCCTTGGCAGCCGTTCTCATAATGACGGTCACTCTTTTCGTTATAGGCTCTGTCATTTTCCTTTTGGCCGGGCTCAATGCTTCTCTCGGTGATATAAAGAAAAAAGTAGATGTAAGCGTTTATTTTTCAACTGGCGCGGCTGAAGAAGCGGTACTCGGTGTAAAGAAATCTCTGGAAGCTTCTCCGCTTGTCAGCGAAGTCGAATATATTTCAAGAGATGAAGCTTTGGAAAATTTTCGAAAAAGACATGAAGGGGACTCTTTGACTCTTCAAGCACTTGAGGAGTTGGGAGCCAACCCGCTTGGAGCGATTCTGAATGTTCGGGCGAAAGATCCGTCTCAATATGAATCGGTGGCCAATTTTCTGAAAGAGGACAGTGCTTTGTCGGAAGGTGAAAACAGGATAATCGAGAGAATAAATTATTTTGACAATAAAACAGCGATAGACAAATTAACAAAAATAATCCAGGCCGCCGAACGTTTGGGTTTTGCCGTTTCGGCGATTTTGGCCGTGATCTCCCTTCTTATAGCCTTTAATACGATACGACTCGCCATTTTTATTTCCAGAGACGAGATTGCTGTCATGCGTCTTGTGGGAGCGAGCAATAAGTATGTTCGCGGACCTTTTGTCATATCAGGTGTTATATACGGCTTAGTTGCCGGCGTTATGACAATGATTATTTTTTATCCGGTCACCAAATGGTTGGGTGAGTCCGCATCCAATTTTTTCGGCGGGGTCAATTTTTTCAATTATTACACGTCAAATTTTGGCGAACTTTTCGGGATAATAGTTGGCGCGGGAGTGATTCTCGGTGCGGTTTCGAGTTTTTGGGCTGTTAGGCGTTATCTGAAAGAAAAATAGATTTTAACGGTCTAGGAAAATTAAACAAAAAAAGAGCGGGTTGGCCTTGACCCGCTCTTGCCGTTCAATCAAAATTACAACACATCGGCACAGATTACCGCGCTTATCTGTCTGATTTCCGTGGACAGGATTTCCGCCCTTTTTTTTGAACAGGCTAGCTCTTGGTCGATCTTTTCAAACCGGCGGAGAATTTCTTCTTTAACTCCCGGAAAATCCACTGGTTCGTCTAACAGGGAAATAAGCTCTCTGGTTTTCAATTCTTCCAATTCTTCCGCGATCTTTTTGCTCATAATCGTTCCTAAAACCTCCGTACAATACGTTAGCCTCAAAAATCTATAGTGTCAACTCTGCAAAAACGTTATCATTCTGATAATATTAGCTTATCGGCGAGAAGGCCGTCCGCGCTTTGTCAAATTTTTCAAGTTTGGGCGCGGTTTTGAAATTTATCCGATTTTTCGACCGGACGCGTTTGTTTTATATTTTTTATTAGCCAAATTTAATTTTTATGAAGCGCCACAAATATATATTTGTAATCGGTGGGGTGATGTCTGGAGTGGGGAAAGGTGTCGCGGTATCTTCAATCGGAAAGATACTCCAAGCCAAAGGCTTTAAGATAAATCCGGTTAAAATAGATCCTTATCTCAATGTTGATGCCGGTACGATGAATCCGACCGAGCATGGCGAAGTTTTTGTTCTTTCTTCCGGCCTTGAATGTGATCAAGATATGGGCAATTACGAAAGATTCATGGATGTTGATTTGGGCGATGCCGATTATATGACCAGCGGAATGGTTTATCGTTATGTAATAGAAAAAGAACGCAACTTGGGTTATGGCGGAAAATGCGTCGAAGCTATTCCGCATATTACCGGAGAAATCAGACGTCGGCTTGAAGAAGCGGCGATGAAAAGCCGATCCGACATATCGGTGGTTGAAATCGGCGGAACGGTAGGCGACTATCAAAATATAATGTTTATAGAATCAGCCAGAGTGATGGCTCTTAAAAATCCGGGGGATGTGATTTTTATAATGGTCTCCTATCTTCCGGTTCCGGGTTCAATTGGAGAAATGAAAACTAAACCGACCCAAAATTCTATCAGGATGTTAAATTCTTACGGTGTTCAGCCTCATTTTATAATTGCTCGCGGGCCCTTACCCCTTGATGGAAAAAGAAAGGAGAAGATAGCTCTTTCTTGCAGTGTGCCGACTGAGCGAGTGATTTCCGCGCCTGACATAGAAAGTATATACGATGTGCCGATAAATTTTGAAAAAGAAAAATTGTCTTCAATTCTGCTTGAATCGCTTAATCTTAAGCCGGTTAATCGATCTGACGGTCTTTCGTCTTGGAAAAAATTTGTGGAGTCCGGAAAAAAGTCTCGAGAGGAAGTTAATATAGCTCTCATAGGCAAGTATTTTGACACTGGTGATTTTGTTTTGTCGGACGCGTATATTTCGGTTATTGAGGCGGTCAAATTTTCCGCTTATGCCAAGGGTCGAAGACCAAAACTGACATGGCTCAATTCAAAGGATTTTGAAAAAGGTAATTTATCGGCCAATAAGCTTGATGAATATGACGGCATTATTGTTCCCGGAGGTTTCGGCGAAAGCGGAATTGAAGGCAAATTAACGGCGATCCGTTTTGCTCGGGAGAACGGAATACCATATTTTGGTTTGTGCTATGGTATGCAACTTCTCGTTGTTGAATACGCGCGCAATGTTCTCGGTTTAAGTTCAGCCAACACTACCGAGATAGATTCGGATACTTCTCATCCAGTTATTGACATAATGCCAGACCAGAAAAAAAATCTGGCTGATAAAAGATACGGCGCTACTATGCGCCTTGGTACTTATCCAGCCAATATTGCCAAAAATACGATAGCTTTTTCGGCCTATGGTCGAGGCAGGATAGAAGAAAGGCACCGACATAGATACGAGGTTAATCCGGGATATGTTGAAAGATTAGAAAAGGCCGGTTTAGTTTTTTCCGGTCGTTCGCCGGATGGCGTTCTTATGGAAATAGCTGAATTGCCAAAATCAGAACACCCTTTTTTCCTTGGCACCCAATTTCATCCGGAATTTCAAGCAAGACCGCTTTCACCGCACCCTCTTTTCACCGAATTTATATCGGCGGCAATCGATAGGAACAAAAAGAAATCCGATTAAAAAATGGATATTTCAGTCGGAATCGGTCTCGCTTTTATAACCATGCTTTCATGGGGTTTCGGCGATTTTTTGATCCAACGTTCTACCAGGAAGATAGGCAATTGGGAAACACTTTTTTTGATAAGCCTGTTCGGCACCATTGTTCTTTTGCCTTTCGTTTTTAGAGATCTGCCAGAACTTTTTTCTTCGGGAAACGGACTTGGTTTAGTCATTCTCTCTGTTGCTGGTTTGGTGCTTTTTGCCGCGGCTCTTTTAGATTTTGAAGCGCTTAGGGTTGGAAAAATTTCGGTAGTAGAACCAATGTGGTCTTTTGAAATACCAATCGCTGGTTTTTTCGCGTTCTTTTTTCTTGGTGAAAAACTGAGCGTCCTCCAAATTCTTTTTGTGGTTATTTTGATAGTTGGCCTGATACTGGTTTCTTTTAAGGAAAAACATACCGTGAGGACATTTCTTATGGAAAAAGGAGTGGTTATTGCTTTTTTTGCTGGCATTACGATGGGCGCCGCCAATTTTTTCATCGGTTGGGGGGCCAGACAGACTGACCCTTTGATGGTAAATTTTTTCGTAAATTTTTTGATTTTTCTTGGGACAGCGTTTTATCTTTTTTCTAAAGGATGTATCGGCAAGGCGTTTAAAGACTCTTTGCGTTTCCGGGCGGTTGTCTTACCTATGGTTGTTTTGGATAACAGCGCGTGGATTTCTTTTGCTTTTGCCATGTCTCTCGCTCCGATCGGCATTGTTGTGGCTTTATCGGAAAGCTATATCGCTTTAGCGGCAATTCTCGGTTTGGTTTTCAACAAAGAAAAACTCCAACGTCACCAAAAATTTGGTCTATTGATCGCTTTTATTTTCGTAATATTGCTTGCCGTTTCAGTCGTCTGATTTTTCTTGAGGTCGGCTTAGCTTCAGATCTGTCTGAAATAGTCGATAGTTTTTTTTATTCCATCATTGAGCGTAATAGTTGGTTCCCAACCAAGTGAGTTTTTTGCTAGAGAAATATCCGGTTTTCTTCTGACCGGGTCGTCGGTTGGTAGGGACTTGAATTCTATCTGGCTTGGCGAATTTGTCTCTTCCAGGATTTTTTTTGCGAGCTGTAAAACAGTGAATTCTTCCGGATTGCCGAGATTAACCGGCCCGGCGAAATTTTCTTTTTCCATCATTTTTATTAGGCCGATGACAAGATCGGAAACATATTGGAAACTTCTGGTCTGAGAGCCGTCACCATATATAGTTAGCGACTTTTTACCTAGAGCTTGTACTATGAAATTTGAAACTACTCGTCCGTCGTTTTTATCCATTCTTGGGCCGTAAGTGTTGAAAATGCGGACTATTTTTATATCCATTTTGTAATGCCGGCGATAGTCCATGAAAAGAGCTTCAGCCGCTCTTTTTCCTTCATCGTAGCAAGCGCGCGGACCGATGACGCTGACGTTTCCTCGATAATTTTCTTTCTGTGGATGTTCCAGCGGGTCGCCGTATATTTCAGAGGTTGAAGCTTGGAGGACCCGAGCTTTTTTTCGTCGAGCCAATTCTAGGACATTTATCACGCCAATGGTGTTTGCTTTCATTGTGGCAATCGGGTCTTTTTGATACCAGACTGGAGAAGCGGGGCAGGCTAGATTGAAGATCCAATCTATTTTTCTTTTTATTGGAATTCCTTCGGTGATGTCGGCTTTTATAAATTCAAAATTTCTTTTTTTGAGCAGATGCCGGATATTTTTTTTAGAGCCGGTTAAAAGATTGTCCAGACAAATTAAATCAAAGTCGTTTTCTGCCAAGGATTCGCAAAGATGAGAACCGATAAAACCGGCTCCTCCCGTTATCAACACTGTTTTTATCTTGTTTTTCATGACGATGTGCCCTAGAATACCACATATTGAAAGGTTTTTTGTTAGGTAAATTTACTTGACATTTAACTTATTTTTTGATATAATAGCCTGTGAATAGCGTAATTTAGTTTTGATTAGTTAATTAGGATATTTTATAAGATAATTTTTTGTTATGAAAATCTTGAAAAATGTTTTGTTTTTGTCGATATTTGTTTTGACTTTGGCCGTCGCTTTGCCGGTTGCGGTCTTTGCCGAAGGTAAGTTGCCCGATAACAGCGTGGCGATTGGCGAAACGTCGTCGGTTTCTGTTTTATCGGTAAATCGAGCCGGTGGCAAGGGAATAATGGCAGCTATCGCTTCGATATTCACAAACACGAGAACTGTAAAATGGACGTCAAAGGGTTTTCCGGAAGGGGCGAAGGTCAATGTTAATCTCATTCGGAAAGTTTCCGAATCGCCGGTTTCTTACGAACTTGTCAGACAGATTGAAAAAAATGCGCCGAACGACGGTCAGGCCAAATGGACGCCCAGCAAGAGTGAAACTGGTGACAATCTTTACATAGAGGTTACCTGTTCGGACAGTCTTCAAATTATGGGTTGCCGAGTTTTTGGAGCACCAGTCAAGGCTTATGACAATTAGGTAGAGAATCGGGGATTTTTTAAGAGGCCCCGGCCTCCGCTAAGAGCGGAGGCCGGGGCTTTCTTTTTAAATTATTTGAATTTTATCTGCATTTCGTAGGCCCCGTCATTTTCAGGCAAGCCGGAGGGATTGTCTTTTTTTAAAATTAAGGCGCCACGTTGGCAATATTCATCGGTGCCACAATCTGGTTTAAGGAAATGAATTTCAGCCTCAAAAGGGACGAATTTTTCCGTCATCCAAGTTTCTCCTTCATTTGTTTTTGCCGTGGCTAGGCCTTCAGCGATTATAAGTCCGTCCCAATTTACCAATATTATTGGAAAACTGGCTTCAAAAAACCAAAAACCTCGCGCCTCTCCGCGAATTTTAAGTGGTGAAGATACAAGCTCGTTTTCAACCGGTTGGTAAACTTTGACTGTTTCCAGGAATCTTTCTGCTGGGACACTATAGTTTTTCTCATCATTTTTTATTTCGATTAGGTGGTCGGCGGTTGGTTCTTGAAAGAAGTAAAAAACTGATATCGCGATTAAGACGACAAAAAACAAAGAAGCAACGATATCTTTTACTTTTTGGCTTTTATCCATATTCCGAGTAATCCTAACATTTTTTTTGGAAGATAAAAACGTTACGGCTTTTTAAATTGGAAGTTTTAGTTTTTTGTGTTATAAAAATGATCGGGCTAATTTTTTTATTGGGAGTGGCCAGAAGACCCCGTCCCTTTAGGGCGGGGTTGAATGGCCACATAATAAATTGCTGTCGGCGGAGCCGACACTATTCCAACAAAGTTTCCCCGATGCCACCCGCCCAATACCTCACCGAGGTAATCTGAGGGAACGGTTTACCGCGAGGATGGGACGAGTGGCAAACTTTATTTATTCCACCGGGTAGATTTAAATGTTAGTTTAGAAATAGCAATAGCAATAGATATTGCGGGATCATCTAATGGTAGGATACATGACTCTGAATCATGTCATCTTGGTTCGAATCCAAGTCCCGCAGTTGCGAACTTTATGAGCAAGTGCGGGACTTGGATTGGGGAGGGTGTCGGGGAACAGGGACGTTTCCCGTGGCGGAGAGTAGTCTGCTTTGGAGAGACGCTGAGAACCGAGGATTCTTAGGGAGGAGCGAAGCGACGACGTCCAACTCCCGTAGCCAGTTTGAGATAGGTTCGGAGTCCGAGGAGCGTTATAATCAAGTCTTATGAGACTAATTTCATTAAATACATGGGGCGGAAGGATTCCGGCCATTTTTCCTTTTTTGGAAAGTAAGAAAAGCAGTACGGATATTTTCTGTTTTCAGGAGGTATATAACAATGCCCCTGATACTGTTTCGGAATCTTTCGGCGATTGTCGACAGCTTTTTGATGAGCTCGGGAAATTACTTTCCGAGTATGGCGGATATTACACACCCCAGGTGGAAGGAGTCGGTTTAGCCATGTTTCTTCGGAAAGATATAATTGTTGATAATTTCAGATCAGATGTTGTTTTATCAACCGAAGATTTGGAAAACATGAGGATGCCTAATTTGCGACGTTATTATCCACGTGTTTTACAGAGTATTACTCTCAAAGAACAAAATTTGACCGTATATAATTTTCACGGTGTTCCTGGGGGAGGTAAACGGGATATGCCGGTCCGCGAAGTTCAGACTAGGCGTTTGCTTGATATCTTAGAAAAAGATACAAATCATAAAGTACTGGTGGGTGATTTAAACCTAAGTCCGGATACGCAAGCTATTGCGAATATTGAGAGGAAAATGGAAAACCTAATCAAAGCGAGCGTATTCACTACTACGCGAAGCAGTTTGTACGAAAACTGTGCGATTACACCTTTTGCGGACTATGTGTTCGTTTCACCTGGTGTTGCGGTTCAGGATTTTCAGGTTTTACCTAATGAGGTCTCGGACCATCTTCCACTTCTGTTAGAATTTAAATAGTTTCCATTAGATTTGTTCCGAGGAGCGTCAAAATGATAAAATTAAAGTAATCAAAAAGCCTTTTTGGGGCTTGGTGGGTAAATATACGAGATCGGGGAGGCCAGCCAACTTGAGATAGGTTCGGAGTCCAATGGGTGTACAAATATAAATTACGGCACATTTTACTGGCCAATTATTTTGGATATACTTTTATTACCTTGAAAAAAGACGCTGATAAAAAAACTTTTATCATTGTTAATGATAAGATGCAAAAGGGATACAAATATGTTTTGTCGGCGCCGATCGGCATGGATTTTGATTTCCGGTTCAAACCGGATTTGACTCCCAAAGAGATGCTACGTCTCGGGATTTTTGGCGGACGCTATATGAGAGATTGTCGAGATGAATTTCCAAAAGATTGGTTTTTGGAGGTCAGACTTCATCCAGAGGGGCTAAAGGGGCATAGTCCAGAGTTGAATTTTTTTGCAGTTGACGCTAGCCAGCCGATTGATGTTTGGAGAAAAAAAGGCTGGATAGACGAAGAACATGACCCGCGAGGTTGGTTTCAGTGGTATTGCCGGTATTATATGGGTCGAAGGATTGAGAGCGAGGATGACAGACAAATAAAACGTTGGCTTGCAATCGGCAGGCATATTGCTCAAATTAAAAAAAATTGTCGACCAGGGGATCTGTTCTGTCGCAGGAAGCAAAGGCAGGCAGTTCTCCACTGGGCTTACGATAGCCGAAAAATTTGATTAAAAATTAAAATGAAAGAAAAGATCGATCTTGCCGGTATTACATAGGCAAAGGTTGGTATTATAAATTTATTTAATTAGAATCAACAAATGATGAGAAATAGAAATATTCGTTTATGGATTTCAGTTTTTGCGCTTGCGGGTTTTATCTTCTTGGCTTCGGGAGATTCGGTTTATGCTTACAGAGGTGATTATTCGAAACAGGGACCGAATTGCACCACTGAGAAAAAGGCGGAGATGGACAAAGTTATTTCTTCTGGCGATTACCTTTCTTGGCAGAAATTGATGGAAGGTCGTGGCAGGGTCAGCGAAGTGATAAATGAAAAAAATTTTTCCAAATTTGCCGAGGCCTATAGATTGGCTAAAGATGGAAAAATTAAAGAAGCGGAGGCCATAAGAAAAGAGCTTGGTCTAAGAACAACAAATTCGTTGGGGATTGGTTCGGGTAAAGGTTTTGGCCGAATGAGAGGCGAACAAACAAGATAAATGCAAAATAAACGTCCCGAAGCGACGGAAAAGACGCTTCGGGACGGGCCTCATATTTTGTTTTACGATGAAAGCAAAAATGGAAAAAGAGGAATTAAATGAAAAGACGGACGAGGAGATAGTCGGATTAGTCAAGGAGGACAAAGAATTGTATGCCGAAATAATGTATCGATACGGAGAAAAACTAATGCGTTATGCTTTCTACATAACGAAAGATAGGGAAAAATCGGCCGATGCGGTTCAAAATTCTTTTATCAAAGCCTTCGCCAATCTGAATAATTTCAATAATAAGATGAAGTTTTCCTCATGGATTTACCGAATCGTTCACAATGAGTCGATAAATGAAATTTCCCGTTATAATCGGGAGACTTCTATCGGCGAGGACGATGATTTTGAAAGCGAAGAAAATCTGGAGGCCGAATTATCGAGAGAGGAAATTAGGAAAGAAGTGGGCGCTTGCCTTTCCAATTTGCCGTTAAAATATTCGGAACCGTTATCTTTGCATTTTATAGAAGAAAAGAGTTATGAAGATATAACCGATATTCTTCGTTTGCCGATAGGTACGGTCGGCACGAGAATAAATCGCGGAAAAATTTTATTGAGAAAAATATGTCGGAAGATCAAAAATTAAACATTCCGGAAAAAGTGATGTCGCTTATAAGGAGCGGAGAGGTAAAAATGAAGCCCCGATGGCGTTTTTTGGCAGGCACGGCTTCACTTTTTGTCGGATTGATTGGCCTTTCTGTTACGTCAGCCTTTCTTTTTAGTCTGGCGTTTTTTGCTTTGCGCGCTCGGGGGCCGATGGCTTATTTTAGGTTTGAGAACTTAATCAGTGATTTTCCGTGGTGGGCGCCTTTTCTCGCTGTTTTAGGCGCTGGTCTTTGCCTTTTGTTGCTAAGAAAGTTTGATTTTTCCTATAAACATAATTTCTTTTTGTTGGCCACAGGTTTTTTAATTTTTGTTTTTGTTTTCGGTTTTGCGCTTGATTATTTCGGTTTTGACCGGATGTGGATGCACAAGAGGCCGATGAAAAATTTTTACGAAAGATACGAGAGCGGTCGCATTATGAAGCGTGATTTCATGATGGGCGCCGGGCTCGGAGGAGGCATGAAGCAGGATAATTTTTGGCGGAATTTTTGACAATCTCGAAGAATCGCGGTTTAAGATTTTTTGAGTTATAATAGGCAAGGGAAGGCCCTTGTTTATAATGTCGAGCGATCAGCAAAAAAATCTTTCTTTTTTTAATCGGCACGGCCGGCTTTTGTCTTTTTCGGCTTTTGTTCTAGGTTTTATATGGGACGGATTGACTTTGAAGTATGTAAGTCTGACTGAGGCGGGAATAATTCTGGGCGCTTATTTGTTTGTTATTGGAGCGCTTATAATTATTCACAATAGGATTAAATCCAAAATCCAGCCTAACCGTTTTTTTGAAAAGACGGCCGATATCATTCCTTATGCTATTCAATTTTTGTTTGGCACCTTGTTTAACGCCGCTTTTTTGTTTTATGCCGAGAGTGCCGATATATTTTCCAGCTGGCCGTTCATACTTTTTGTTTTTTTGGTTGTCTTAGCCAATGAGCTTCTCCGACGCAACCATAGTCATCTGCCTTTTCAAATATTGATGTTTTTTTTGGCTGTTTTTCTTTTCTTTGCTTTTGCTACGCCGATTTTTATTGGCGAAGTCAGTTCCAGAGTTTTTATCATAAGCGGATTATTAAGCCTTGTCACTCTTTTTGCCCTGATGTTTTCTCTTTCTCGTCTTGCTAAGGAGCGTTTTCTGCACAGGCATGTTTTTCTCGGCCTTGCGATAGTGGCGATTTTTTCAACCATGAACTTTCTTTATTTTTCTGGAATTATTCCGCCCATTCCTCTCGCTTTAAAGAGCATCGCTGTTTACCATTCTGTAGAAAAGTCGGGAAACGATTATGTCGTGGAATTCGAACCGAAACCGAAAGGTTTTTTTGCCCGTGAAGGAAAAATTTTTAATTATTCTTCAGATGAAAATACGGCGTATGTCTTTTCCGCTGTTTTTGCTCCGGCTAAAGTGACGG
>CAZFCM010000004.1:0-1021 GCA_964517725.1 uncultured Candidatus Saccharibacteria bacterium
TGTCGCCCGCCCAATACCTCGCCGAGGTAATCCGAGGGAACAATTCTGCAAAGATACGAGTCTAAACTTTATTCAGCTGGCTACGGATATGTTTTTTGGCCAGAGCGGTTTTTGCCAAGTCGAGCATTCGTCTTGATGGAGCGGCTTTTTCCTTGGTGACTATTTCCACAATATCCCCGTTTTTTAGGAGAGTTTCCAGAGAAACCATTTTGCCATTAACTTTGGCTCCGGACATATGGTCACCGATATCCGAGTGAATAGCGTAAGCAAAATCGATTGTTGTTGCATCTGACGGCAGATCGACCACGTCTCCTTTTGGAGTAAAGACAAAGACTCGACTTTTAAAAAAATCGGCTTTGATTTCTTTCATAAAAGCATCGTGCTCGCTACCTTTTGATTCCACTTCGGCCAGTTGTCTTATCCATAAAGGAATATCGTTGCTCCCATTAATAGGGTTTCCGTTTTTTACCTTTAAATTGCTGAACAGAGGAAGGAATTGCATTATCCAAGCAAGGCCGGAACCTTTAATTTTATTTTTTTTGTCTATGGCTTCTTTGTAATCGAAATGGGCGGCAATGCCGAATTCAGCCTCTTTGTGCATTTCTTCCGTTCTTATTTGAACTTCCATAATACTGCCGTCGCCGGTAAATATGGTTGTGTGGAGGCTTCGATAACCATTTGGTTTGGGAAACGCGATATAATCTTTTATTCTGCCCGGCAGTGGTCGCCAAATGCTGTGGATTATGCCAAGTCCTCGATAACAATCTTCAATCGTTGGCACAATGACCCTTAAGGCCATCAAGTCATATATTCTGTCCATATCCCATTCTTTTCTAATCAGTTTTTGATAAAGGCTAAAAGCGCCCTTCACTCGATGATCAGTTTTTATTTCCGTCATTCCAAATTTGGCTAAGCCTTTTATTATGGATTTCCTGAGTTTTTCCAAGTGGGTCATTGTTTCTTTACTCTTAGTTTTCATAAGGATCTTTACTTTTTTTGCTTCATTCGGATTAGTAAAAGG
>CAZFCM010000004.1:1031-13132 GCA_964517725.1 uncultured Candidatus Saccharibacteria bacterium
GCCGATAGGCAAGTGGAGCATAAATTTCCAGCGTTTCAAGGGCAATTCTCCTTTGTTTTTCTTCTGGCAAGTATTGCAGAGTTCTCATATTATGAGTTCGGTCGGCCAGCTTTATTATGAGCACTCTCAAATCGCGAGACATAGCTACGAAAAGTTTTCGGAGCGATTCGACGTACCTTTCAACTCCACGATAATGAATTTTTCCAAGGTTGGTGACGCCTTCTACCAAAAACCTTATATCAGAGCCGAATTCATTTTCTAGGTTTTCCGGCAGAATATTTGCATCTTCTATTGAATCGTGAAGAAGGGCTGCTGAAACAGTTACAGGACCCAATCCCAGATCGGCTAGGATTTTGGCAGTCTCGATAAGGTGGTTCATAAACGGCTCGCCGGAGAGTCTTTTTTGACCGGCGTGAACTTTTTCGGCAAAACGAAAGGCTTTTAGAATGAGTTCTTTATTGACATATTCTTTGGGAATATGAAGATTTAAAAGTATTTCCTCATCGTTCATGTTAAAAAGACTATCCTTTTGGAGTTTCGATGGCAAGTTTTGAAAAAGCCAAACAAAGAGCGCTGAATTGGTCTGGAAACATAAAAATAGATTTTGTTTTTTGAATAGATACGGCATTACTAAATTCCCGGATTTTTTTCAAGTCTTTTTGGCTTATCATTTTTTCTTTTCCAGACGAACGGTGCCATGATATTTTACCGATTATTTTTTCTGGGACGATAATCATGAAATTGGTTGATTGTCGGTCTGTGTTTTCTTTTCTGTTTAAAAAAACTATTTTCTCGATATTTTTTCTTAAAAATTTGTTTATTTCGGCAGAGCCTAATTCTTCCTGGGCTTCACGGAGAACGGCGGTAATTTCATCTTCTCTATTTTTTTGGTCACCTGATACAGTTAACTGGAAAACTCCTGGAAATTTCTCCGGGATATTTTTTTCGTAATCAAAATCACCTCTTTTCTGGATTATTGCCAGCGGTTCTTTATCTTTCAAGTATAAAAGAAGAAGCCCGACTGTTTTTTTCATTTTTTTTGTTTTTTGTCTGGTCGGAAATTTGGACAAAGTTTATTACTGCATCTTTCTGGAATAGTTTTTGTGCCTTCCATCATCAAAGATTTACAGAGTTCACAAATTCGACCAGTTGGTTTGGATTTTATTATAAATTTGCATTTTGGATAATTGGAACAACTCCAGAATGGACCGAATCTGCCTCGCCTTTCCACTATTTCTCCGGCTTTACATTCTGGGCATGATACTCCACTTCCGTTTGGTTTTGCGTTTTCATCGTTTTTGACGAACTTACACTTTGGATAATTAGAACAAGAAATAAATTTGCCAAAACGGCCCTCTCTTTCCACTAATTTGCCGGTTTTGCAATCGGGACATATTTCCCCGGTTTCTTTCGGTCCTTCTAACTCTTTTCCTTCTATTGTTCTGGCCCCGGCACAATCGGGAAACTTGGCGCAGGACATGAACTTTCCATTTTTACCGAGTTTTATGATCATTCCTTCTCCGCATTTTGGACATTTCCATTGAGGTTCGGCTTCTCCTAGATTTGTGGCTTTTGCGGTTTTTTCTTTAGATTTAACTTCTTTTATAAATGGCCGATAAAAATCATTCAGTGTTTTTTCGTAAACTCTTTTGCCCTCGGCTATTTCATCAAGCTCGTTTTCCATTTCGGCAGTGAAGTCGTCGCTTATGTAAGGAGAAAAATTTTCTTGTAAAAAATTAGCGACGACTTCGCCGGTATCTGTGGGGAAAAGGGTTCTGTTTTCTTTTTTTGCATATCCTCTTTCCTCTATTGTTTTCATTATCGAAGCGTAAGTTGAGGGTCGGCCGATGCCTCGTTTTTCCAATTCTTTTATTAGGCCGGCTTCGCTGTAGCGAGGCGGTGGTTCGGTTTGTTTTTCGACGAAGTCCATGTTTATAAGCCGAAGCGTCTCGCCCTCTGTGACTTTCGGTAGCTCCACATCTTCTCCCCGTGAATCCGGATCAGCTGAAAGCCAGCCGGGAAAGACAAGACGACTACCGTTTGCTGAAAAAGTCGTGTTAGTTTCGTTTGTGTCTGGGCCGGCGGTTATTTTTGTTTTGATCAAATTGGCTTCAGACATCTGTGAAGCGACAGTCCTTTTCCAAATAAGTTCATATAATTTTTTTTGTTCCGGTGTTTGACCTGCAGATTCTTTTCGAAAATCAGAAGGCCGTATTGCTTCATGGGCTTCCTGAGCGTTTTTGATTTTTCCCGTGAATTTGCGAGGAGAGGAAAAATTTTCGCCAAATTTAGACTTAATCACTCCAGAAATTTGGTTTACAGCGTTGTCGCTTAGATTGACGCTGTCGGTTCTCATATAAGTTATAAGACCGGCCTCGTAAAGTTTTTGGGCGATTTGCATTGTTCTGGCGGGCGATAGGCCAAGTCTGGTGCTGGCAGATTGCTGAAGGGTTGAAGTGATGAAGGGGGGACGGGGTTGGCGTTTTTGTTCATTTTCCACGACTGTTAATACGCGCCATTCCGATTTTTTGGCGGAATCGATAATTTTTTTGGCTTCATTTTCAGAATCTGCTTCTTTATCGGCCGAGAGCAATATTTTTTTTCCGTCTCTAGTTTCTGCTTCAGCGTTTATTATCCAAAATTTTCTGGCTTTGAAGGCTTTTATTTCTTTTTCCCTCTCAACCAATATTCGCAAAGCGGGAGATTGGACTCTGCCGGCAGAAAGGCCATACCGGACTTTTTTCCAAATTAATCCGGATAAGCCATAACCAAACAATCGATCCATAACCCTTCTCGCTTCTTGCGCTTTTCGGAGGTTTTGATCAATAGTTCTCGGATGGGCGATGGCCTCTTCTACCGCTTCTTTTGTTATTTCGTGAAAAGTAACCCGTTTAGCTCTTTTTAGATTAGCCGCTTCGATAAGGTGCCAAGCAATCGATTCTCCTTCGCGGTCCGGGTCGGTAGCCAGAAGAATTTCTCTGGCTTTTTTGGCTTCGGAGGATATTAATTGAATGATTTTTTCCTTACCTGGTACTACTTCATAATGCGGTTTGAAGCCGTTTTTTAAATCGACTGCTTTTTTGCTGTTTTTCGGCAGATCACGCACATGGCCAATGCTAGCCAAGACTTTAAAATTTTTGCCTAGGTATTTCCCTATGGTTTTCGCTTTTGATGGCGATTCGACAATCATAAGTTTCATATCAATTCCTAGTATTACATTTTTTTCTGTTGATTGGCAAATTTTTCCTGAACGAACACAAAAAAGGCGCAGAACCTGCCTTGGGATTAGCGTCCTTTATTTTTTGTTGTTTAAAAAAAGACAGCTGGTTTTTCCAGCTGTCTCTCGGGATTTTTGATTGCTCACATTTTTATCATCGTCAGATTTTTTCTGGGAATTTCCGCTTTAACTCGCCCAGAAATTTTTTCGTCGGTGGAAAACCAAGAGACTGTGAGTTGGTCAATACTGATCCCGATAACGATCATTTGTTGTAGAGCGCGCACAAAGATCTCTACTTCTTCACTTGGAGATTCGTTATTTCTGACCTTGAAATAGTTGGCTGATGACAAACAGACCATACTACCCTTTTTTGCTTGGCTTATTTCCATTTTTGTCTCCTTTTTTCTGAGAAAAAAGATAACTTTTATTATTAAAAAGTCAAGATTTTGTAGATTGTTGGTTTTTTTAGGCTAAGTACATTTCACCAAATTTTTCTTTTATAAGGCCTTTTATTTCAAGCACTGATAAAGCGGAATTTATTTCTGTTAACGGAGCATCAATGGTATCGATTATCTCGTTTTTTTGTTTTGGCTCTGATGAGAGAATTTCAATGATTTTTCTTTCGATGATGGAACAATCAGAATAATTTCTATCCGGTTTTTTTTCTTGTGGCAAATCAAGCGCCAAATAAAGGGCTTCTGGGGAATCTATTAAACCAGCGCCGTTTTTTATAAGCATATGAGGACCGGCGCTTGATGAAGAAAAAATTGAACCTGGTACGGCCAAGACGTCACGATTGTATTCGGAAGCTAGTCTGGAAGTGATCAGTGTTCCCGAATATTTTTCAGCTTCTATGACGAGAACCGCATCCGACAGTCCGGCCATTATTCGATTTCTTTTTGGAAAACTCCATTCTGTTGCTTTAAAATCTGGTTCAAATTCTGACAAAAGCGCTCCGCCGGAATCTATTATATCTTCGGCTAATTTTCGACTGGTTGAAGGGTATAATACTTTTTTATCAAGTCCAGAGCCGGGAACGGCAATAGTTGGCAGATTAGCTGAAAGAGCAGAACGATGGGCGATAGAATCTATACCAAGAGCCAAACCGGAAACGATAACCACTTTTTTACCAGCCAGGCTGGCAATAAGATTTTCACAGGCGCTTTTTCCGTATGGAGAGAATTTTCGAGAACCAACAATCGCAAGCCATTTCCAATCCTCGTCGGGCATTTTTCCGGCAATATAAATTTTTTTTGGGGGATCATTTATCTCTTTTAGTCTTCGAGGCAAATTTTTACTCGGAATCAATCGAATTTCCATTTGTTTATTTTATCATTAGTTGGTATCATTTTGTTTAAGAGGAATTAATTGCTGAACCAAAATGTTGGATATAAAATTTATTCGGGAAAATAAAGAACTGATTGACTTAGCTGCAAAGAAAAAAGGGTTGGATTTTGATGTGAACGATCTTGTAAAGATTGATGATGAGCGTCGAGCCCTTCTTTCGGCTATAGAGGCAAAAAGAGCGGAGCAGAATAAGACGAATGCGGAGGTGGTGAAAGTTGACGGTGCTGAAAAAGCTAAACTTATAAAAGCTATGACGGTTCTTAAGGAAAGTCTTGGAAAGGACGAGGATGAATTGAAAGAGGTTTTAAAAAAATGGCAGGCTTTTATGCTCCAAGTTCCGAATATCCCGGATATGTCTGTGCCGGATGGCGCTGGAGAAGCTGAAAATAAAGAGGTAAAAGTTTTTGGCGAAAAAACCAAATTTGATTTTGAACCAAAAAATCATATAGAAATTATGGAGGAGCTTGGCATGGCCGATTTTGAACGCGGAACGAAGGTTCACGGATTCAGGGGTTATTTTCTAAAGGGGGCTGGTGCCGAATTGAGTTGGGCGATTTGGAATTACGCCAGAGATTTTTATAAGGCCAGAAATTTTACTCCGTTTATTGCCCCTGTAATTGTCAGAAAGCAATATTTTTACGGCACAGGCCATCTACCGCGTGAAGCGGAAGATTTGTATAAAACTCAAGATGAAGATTATCTTTCCGGAACAGCCGAAGTGCCGATGATGGCTTATCATGCGGATGAAGTTTTGAAAAAGAGCGATTTGCCGAAAAAGTATTTGGCATTTTCTCCTTGTTATCGTCGGGAGGCGGGAAGTTATAGCAAGGACACAAAAGGCTTTATTAGAGTTCATGAATTTTATAAACTTGAACAACTGATTCTTTGCGAAGCTGACCATGCTGTTTCTGCCGATTTGCATGAAGAAATAAATTCGAACTTTGAAATTTTTGTAGAATCTCTCGGTCTGCCTTATCGTCGTTTGCTTATTTGCACCGGCGATTTGTCTTCTAGCAAAGTAAAACAGTACGATACGGAGGCTTGGTTTCCCGCTCAAAACGTTTATCGCGAGCTCTCTAGCGCTTCTTATTATCATGATTTTCAAACCAGACGTTTTAATATTAGATACGATGATGGAACAAAAAAACGTTATGCTCATTCTCTAAACTGTACGGCGGTTGCCACTCCGCGCATCCTTGCTTGTATAGTTGAGAATTATCAGAAATCCGATGGAAGTGTGGGAATTCCGGAAGTCCTTCAAAAATATTTCGGCGGAGAGAAAATTAACAAAAAATAAAAATGTTTTGGCGGAGAGGTTGTCTCAGATCTCCAAGATTAAAAAGAAACAGACGAAGAAAAACTCTTCGCTTCGTATTGCCGGCCATTTTTATTTTAACCGCTTCTTTTTCTTTTTTTGTCTGGCTTTTTAATTTTGATGGATTGGAGATAAAAAACATAGCAGTATTCGGAGCGGAAGAAGAAAAATCAAATGATCTAAAATTTATCGCGATAGCCAAAATGAACGATCGGTTTTTTGGCCTTTTCCCTAAGAATAATGTTTTCTTACTTGACGAGGCTTCTATTGCTGAGGCCTTGAGAAAGGCTTTTCCGGAGGTTAGTCGGGTAGAAGTATCGACAAAAGGGCTTAAAGATATGTCGCTTTTTGTCTATGGTCGGGAGCCGGTCGCTTTCTGGTGTTTGGCGGAATGTTTTTTGGTTGATCAATCGGGAATTGCTTTTCAGACAGATGAATTGTTTACGGACAAATTGGTTCGGGTAAAAAATGGCGAGAAACCGGATATAGGCAAGACAATTTTGGTTCCGGGCGGTTTTGACTTCTTGATGAAACTGATTCAAGAATTAGATAATTTTGGTTTTAAGACGGTTGAGGCAAAGGTTTCAGAGGGCGATTACTTTTTACGGCATGAATCGGGCGCGGAACTTAGATTTGGTTCTGTCGGAAAACCAAGAAGCATTGCTGAGGTTTTTTATGTAATCAAAAAAGAGATTGGTGATATAAGCTCTTTAGATTACGCCGATTTACGTTACGGAAAGAAAGTTTTCATAAAAAGGAAATAGCCCGATTTTTCCAATTATAATATAATAGGGTTATGAGTATTTTTACTATTTTTCCAGTTTATCTGGTTTGGCATTATTCAAAGGCGCTGGGTGATCTAAAAAGGGTCTCAGACAACGCTCTCTGGTTTGTTTTCAATCTATTTTCAATAGAAATCCTTCTCAAGACGATTTTTGATCCATGGCGGAGACTTTCAAAAGATGAGGCTTCTCATCATCCGACCTTTTTCTCAAACTTGGTTATAAATATTGTAATGAGAATAAGCGGTTTTTTCATAAGACTTTTTACTATTCTGGCTGGCGTTGTTTCCTTTGTTTTTCTTTGCGCTTTTTTTATGCTGGTTTTTCTCGTTTGGTTGGTTTTGCCGGCGCTCGTGCCGGCTATGATACTTTACGGTTTGAGTTATCTCATATAGGAAAATAAGATGTCTGATTTTTTAAAGCTTAGACGGGAAGCGAGTCAATATTGGCCGGCGGTTGTTATCGACCAATATTTTCCATTTTTCTCAAGTGGTAATCCGATTCGTCTTTTGATTTCGGCGGGAGCTTTGATATTAAGTTTAACTTCGCTTGCCCTTTATTTTTTCGAGAAAGTGTCTTTTGTGGAAAACGGTTTAGGATCTTTTGCTTCAAAGACTTTGTCAGATTTAGGTCGGTGGCCCGGAATTATTTACGGGATATTTTTTATAGTAATCGCCCTTGAATTGGGCATAAGAGCTCTGGGTGCTTTTTACGCTTCGCACGCTTTTTTGGACATAGTGGATATTTCCGAAGATGAAAATTTCCGTCGACCGGCATGTTCTTACGAAGCCGCTTATTTTCTATTGATGCCCGAAGATGCGGATCCGATTTTAAATTTGGCAATAACACCGGCCGGCGGCACAGCTCTTTATCGTTTAGGTCTCAACCCGGTTGAAGTAAAAAAATTTTCTAAAGATAGAGTCAATAAAATAAAATCGAGTGATCTCGTTTTGACCGACAATCTTTCCAATCCTCTTAACTTGGCCAAAATAGCTTCGGAAATGTTGTCATTCGATAAAGAGCTTTCTGTTTTTATGGCTTCAAGAAAAATAACCAAGGAAGATTTTATCGGAGCGATCAGTTGGGCTGAATACCTGCATGTTTTGAAAAGGAGAGGCGCGCGGTGGTGGGGCAGGGAACGTCTTGGGAGAATACCCGGATTTGGCAAACAGTGGTCTTTCGGCGAAACGCCGACTTTGTCCAGATATGCGGTAGAAATATACGATTCGCCTTTTTATCGCGATGCGGAGCAGGTTTTATCAGTGCGTAAGAATGAAGTAAACGAACTCGAGAATATTCTTTCAAGAACGCGGGGGGCTAACGCTCTTGTGGTGGCTGATTCCGAAGAAGAGGCTTTGCGGGTTATCGGAGCGTTGGGAGTTATGATAAAAAGCGGTGAAGCAATGCCAGCCTTAGAACATAAACAGATTTACGTTTTGGATTATGCGACTATGATATCCACCACTAAGCAAAAAAATATTTTTGAAAATAAACTCACTTCGGCTTTGAACGAAGCGTCTAGAGCTGGAAATATTATTTTAGCAATAAAAGATTTGCCAGCCTTTATCGCTGGGGCGACGCAAATTGGTTCCGATATTCAAGAGATAATGAATTGGTATCTGGCTTCGCCCGCTGTGCATATCATCGCGACAGCCAGCAACGAAACTTTTCATTCGGTCATAGAAAACAATCCTTCTCTTATGAGATATTTCGAGAAAATTTTGATAAAAGGAATAGGGGGTCAAGCGGTAATGAAATATCTTATGGAAGAGGCCATAAGAATAGAAAGAGAGTCTGGAGTCTGGTTTCTTTTTCAGGCTTTGCGCGAGGCGGCGGAAAGCGCCGAGAGGTTTTTTTTCGGAGGTGATATGGAAGATAAGTCGGCCGATTTGCTTATAGAAGCGGCTACGAGCGCTAGAAATACCGGTGCAACGGTAATTGGTCGGGAAGATATAATGAGACTGGTTGAGGCCAAGACTGGCATTCCCAGACAGATTTCTTCCGAAAAAACTGATAATAAGATTTTGCTTGAATTGGAAAAAATTTTATCTAAAAGAATAATTGGTCAAGAGGAGGGGGTGAAGGCGATTTCGAGCGCTATGAGACGCGCTCACGCTGGTATTACAAACCCTAACAGACCGACAGGCTCTTTTCTTTTTCTCGGTCCGACTGGAGTGGGCAAGACGGAAACAACTCGCGCTTTAGCCGACGCTTTTTTTGGTGGGGAGAGCGCGATATTGCGTCTTGATATGTCTGAGTACAACACTCCGGACGCTTTGGATCGACTCATAGGAGATTTTTCTATCGGCAAGCCCGGCGTTCTCTCCTCGATGCTTCGCGATAAGCCGTATGGGGTTTTACTACTCGATGAATTTGAAAAAACATCCGTTAAAGTTCACGATTTATTTATGCAGATTATAGACGAGGGGATTTTTTCTGATGCCGGAGGAAAAAAAGTAAACGCTAGAAATTTGATAATAATCGCCACTTCAAACGCCGGTAGCGATAAAATTTGGCAGATTGTTAAAGAGAGAGGACAGGAGGCTTTAAACAAAGATGAAGTTGTTTCCGAGGTTATAAATCGGGGAATATTTAAGCCGGAATTATTGAACAGGTTTGATGGTGTGATTGTTTTTCATCCGCTCGATAGAATGAGTTTGGTTAAAATAGCCGAGCTGATGCTCAAAAAATTAAATCGTCGACTGGCCGAAAAGGGATTGGAGATATCAGTTACGCCGGAATTGGTGAATGCTCTTGTTGAAAAAGGGACGGACCCGACTTTTGGCGCCAGACCGATGAATCGGGCTATTCAAGACAAAGTGGAAACAATGTTAGCCGATAAAATTCTGCGAGGCGAGGCTCCAGCGGGAACCAGAGTGGTTTTTTCGACCGAGGAAATCGAAGGAATAAGGAATTGATTTTTTGTGGAAAAGAGAGCTTGACAAAATAAATCTGATTGTTAATATAGTTAAATAAATGAATATGAATAACCGAATTTCAAGCTTTTATTTTTATTTTTGGGCTCCTAGTTTGAGAGTCGGTTTCTTCCATTGATTGGGTATCAATTGCGGAAACGGGCTCTCAAACGAGAGCCCGTTTTTTTGTTCCGCGCCCTTTTTGGGGAGGGCGGAAATGTTCTTTGAATTCAAAGAAAGGATAAAAAATGAAAGTAGAAACAGAAAAAAGACGGTTGAACGATGAAAGCGTCGAAGAATACGCTCATCTGGTTGTCACTCGTCAGGAAACGAGTTGTTTGGCTCAAAAGTACGAACTGAAAGGTTCAGGAGCCGGTCGACGGGCAGTTAGGGACGGAGGCGAGGTTGGTCAGGACGCAAGCTTCTTGGTCCAATCTCTCTCTGTCGCAAATCTTGACGGAAGACGCAGGGTTTTTGCAAGGATTTTGATTGATGGAGATCAAGCCTGGATTCTGGCCGTACAAATCAAAAATCACAATCCTTAATGGGCTTATGAAAGTCGCTTTCAAAGAAACGTTTTCGTTCATTACCGATTGGGGGCGTCCGACGATGGTTATTCCGAAAGGCACAATCGGTCGGGCCAGAGAGACCCGCATTAAAGACCAGGTCTTTCTTTTGGTGGAGGTTAGTCCGGAAGGTTGTACTTCCGATATAATCGTTTCCGCCAGACCTGAAGAAGTCGAAACGATACCCTGATATTCTGTTTTTCAAGGGCTCCTCTCGGGGCCCTTTATTTTTTCTTTTTTTTGTCTTTGACGAAAAAATTTTTTACGATTTTTTCTGTCTCTTTGGCATTTTTCGTTTTCATAAGTTTCTGTCGGAGAACTCTGGCGCCCTCAAAACCTGAGCAATATGTTTTGAAATGTTTTCTCATCGTCGCGAAATTTTTTTCATTCGGAAATTTTTTCTCAAAAAGTCGAGCGTGTTCAATCAGGATAGAAAATTTTTTGCTTATACTGGGTGTCTTGCCTGTTTTTTTAGCCAAAAGCCAAGGTTGGCCAAAAAAAGCTCGGCCTATCATTACTCCATCGGCGCCGGACATGACCGCTTTTTTAATACCATCTTTTTTGTCTACAACATCGCCGTTCCCGATTATAAGCGCCCGGCTTTTCATTTTGTTCCTTATTAAGACGGCTTCTTTTATCTTTTGCCAATCTGCCGGAACCGAGGACATCTCTTTTCTGGTTCGGGCATGAATGATTACAGCGGAAACATTTTCATTTAGAATAACAGGTAGCCAATTTTCAAGCTCATCGCGATTATAGCCAATTCTGGTTTTAACCGAAACCGGCAGACCTCCGCTTCCTGAAATAGCCGCTCTGATTATTTTTTTAGCCAAATCAGGATTTTTAATTAGAGCAGCGCCCGCCCCGATTTTTTCAACTTTTCTGTCCGGACAGCCCATGTTTATATCTATGCCGTCAAAACCAGATTCTGCAATAATTTTCGAAGCCTTTTGAATATTTTTTGGATTAGCTCCAAATATCTGGGCGACTATCGGCCTTTCTTTTTTGTCGAATTCCAAATTTTTGAACAATTTAATTTTTCCGCGCGAACAAAGGCCGTCGGCGGAAGTAAATTCCGTCCACATTACGTCCGGCTTTCCGTATTTGGTAATAATTGTCCGAAAAGGGGAATCTGTCACATTGGCCATGGGCGCAAGGCAAAAAAACGGCCTTTTCTTTATTTTTTTCCAGAAATCACCATTTCTCATAGAAAAGAACTCTATCACATAGAAAACTTAAAAAAAATATTATTTAAAAAAACTGCCCCCTTAACACAGGAGGGCAGTTGACTTTTTCTCAAATCGACTATTGCCTCAACCGGAAGAATTCGCGGTTTTTAGATGCAGGCACATAGTGATGGCCTATAGGCCACAGAAAAGGATATCGTTGGTCAGGGACGGCCGACCATGGACCGATGATTTTTTCCGCTGACTCAAGGAAATACCCTTGATTGAGCGGTGAATCGATGGAAAGTCTGATTTTGCCCGGATCTGCTTTCTGGACAACGAATTCAGTTGGCCAATTTTGGCCGAGGGGAATTTCAAGTTTGATTTTGGCTAATACCCGGCTGTTTTCGATAATTATCCAGGCAGTCAGGTATTCGCATTTGTTTTCCACGAAACTCTGAAGATTTTCGAGATCTTCCATGTCGTAGACGAAGTAACTTGTCCAAAATCCGACATAGTAGAGTTCGTTTATCGGTGTTTCCGGCGAAGAGCCTTCTGGGATCCAGTTTTTGCTCTGATAAGAATAACCCTTTACCGATTCATCAAACCGATAAAGTCCCCAGAAACTGAAATCAAACTTGGAGTTACCAAAACTGTCTGAGTCGGAAGAATAAACTCCTCCTCGGAGATCTTCCAGTTTGAAAGATTTTTCCGATTTGATGATGATCGCGAAGGTCATCACTGAACCGGAAACTCCGCAAAGTTCCGGATTGGTCAAGTTTTTCCAGAAGAA
>CAZFCM010000004.1:13142-19970 GCA_964517725.1 uncultured Candidatus Saccharibacteria bacterium
AAGAAGAATTCGTTGCTTTCGACTTTGGCAAAATCATACCAGTAAGCTCGGGCTTGGGGCGTAAAATCTTCCGGTTTGCCAGAAAAAGATACTGGTTTTTGGCCAAGGAGTGTTCTCATGGCGTTCCATCGCGCCGTTTTTCTCGAACAACCTTGAGCTTGTGCCCAAGGGATTATTTGAACCGAGACACCGCTGGCTTTGTATCCCCAAGAGGTATTTGCCGAACTTGAAGTCTGAGCGCAGCATCCCGAATTTTCAGATGAGATTGTATAGAATCCCCCTGATGAAAAAGACGAAGATGCCGTTAACGAGCCGAAGGGGGAGTTATCCGGAGGCTCGCTTGTTCCCCCGGCGCTTTTGGCGGGAGAGAAGCGGGCAAAAATTAAAATAATCAAGAATGACCACAAGATTCTAACCGTTTTTTTCATATCTTTTACTTCCTTTTTTCTGTTTTTTCAATGAACCGCTTAACATTGGCTAAGAAAGCCAATCCTTTTTAAATACTAGCAATGAAAATGCCAATTTGTAAAGAATTGATGTTTTTTAAATCTGTGCTACTATTTTTAGCGGAAGTCAAGATAAGCAAAAAAAAAAAAACGAAAGAGTCTTACTATGAACGAAGTGAAAGTTGACGGAGCAGTTTTGGTCGGTTTGGCAGTAAGTATCTCAAAATACAATATCCCGATCTTGGAAGAAGTATCGAGCTCTCCGGTAGATTTTGAGCTCGCAATGATGGCCCGATTTTTCCATTTCAAGGAGAAAAGTGTCGGAACAAAAACCAGATTAAGTACGGGAAATCTCGAATTCCTTTGGACCAAAATCGGGATCCTCAACAATCTCGGAAATAGTTTGGGACGGGATCAACTGCTCACGGAAGCTCTTTTAGAGCTGAAGGAGCGATTAGATTTGGAAATCCATCTTCGTTGGCAGACTTTGGATTGGATCACGGAATTGTACTGGTATATCCCTCACAATACCGAAGGTTTCAATCGTCTGCAGGAAGTTGTCTTGGCGAGGATTAAAGAGCTGGCTGTTGAACGAGTGGAAAAACTCTTTGAATCTTGCCTCGATCGAAGGCTGATTTTTTTGTCGGAGATGGACGACCTGTTTAGTTTTTGTCCGCCAGCAACTTACGGGGAGATCAATGGACGGATTCAAGGTCTTCTGAAAACAATATTGGATTCGGGCGATTTTTCGAAAGTCATCAAGGCTTTTTGCCTTTATCCGAAATCGCCAATAGCCTGTGAGCTTTTTTCCAGAGCCCTTAGTCTTGTTTCTGGTCCGGAAGATGTCGAGTCTTTTTTAAACGGACTTTACGAAACAGATTCAAGGATTCCGGAAGTGAAGCAGGCTATCAGTATCTGCATTGCGAAATTGGCTCAATTGGCCGGTTCGGGGTCGGAAACCTCTGGAAGTTCCGCAAGTTGATTTTTTTGGGAGAAAACCCTGCGTCTCGGGACGCAGGGTTTAATTTTATATTAACAGTTGTGTTGTGCTTTAGATTCCAAATAGTGGTAAAATATCGCTAAGAAAAAGTTTATAATCGCATAAGGACACGAAAATATTTTGCTGAATCTTTAGAGTTTGTCGTTTTTGCATATTGAGCCGAAGATGACGATGACAATAATTTTCATATCAATAGGAGTTGTGTTTCTGGCTCTCCTCATCACGCTTTTTCAGCATCTTTCAAAAAAAGAAAAAGATGTTGGAAAAAAGAGCAGGCCGGTTAAACTTAGCCGTTCCGTTAAAAATCCGATTCTCAAACCTCGACGGGATAAATATTGGGAATCGGAGGGAGCCTTTAATCCGACGGCGGTAAAGATAAAAGATAAAGTCCATATTCTTTATCGTGCCACTGGCGGAGATGGAATATCAAGAATCGGATACGCTTCGGCTCAAAATGGTACTGATATTGATTTTCGTTCGGACAAGCCGATTTATGTTCCACGGGAACCTTTTGAAGGCGCGGTTTCCGTTGGCCCGGGTTTTTCCGAAGATGTTTGGGGTTCAGGTGGCGGTTGGGGCGGTTGTGAAGATCCAAAAGCAACAATTTTGGATGACAAAATTTACATGACCTATGTCGCTAATAATGGTTGGGGGCCACAGAGAGTCGCCCTGACTTCCATTTCTCGGGACGATTTTGAGAAGAAACGTTGGTCTAATTGGCGAAAACCGAAACTTATTTCCCGGCCTAATGAAATAAACAAGAGTGCCGTAATTTTACCCAAAAGGATTAAAGGCAAGGTGGTTGTTTTCCATCGGGTCTATCCTGACATCCTTGTCGATTATATGGATGATTTGGAATTTGCTGGCGGGCGTTATTTGGAGACCAAGGCCAAGATACCTATAAGAAAGAATTATTGGGATAGTCATAAAATTTCTATCGGCGCGACGCCTATCGAGACAGAACATGGCTGGTTGACGATCTACCATGCTGTGGACAAAAAAGATTCTGGCAAGTATAAAATAGGAGCGATGCTTTTAAAGAAAGATGAGCCTCATATTGTTTTGGCCCGATCAGATGAACCGCTTCTTTCGCCCGATGCGCCCTACGAAAATGATTGGAAACCCGGCATAGCTTATCCCTCGGGCGCTGTAGTTTTGGGCGACAAGCTTCATGTTTACTACGGAGGTGGAGATAAATATGTCTGCGTGGCCACCGCGCCCGTCAAGCAGATTCTTGATTATTTGCTAAACATCGGCGGTAAACCCCGTCTGGCTTTCTCTGCCTGATTTATGTTTGCAGTAAAGAGAATAGAAGAAAATCCGCTTCTGTCCCCGCACCCCGATCACCCTTGGGAGGCGGCTGCCGCGTTCAATTGGTGTCCGGCTGAAAAGGGCGAAACTTTGCATTTTCTTTACAGGGCGATGTCAGAGCCGGAACTTCTTGACGAAACACATTTGCAACTTTCGGTTATTGGTCACACATCTACCAAGGACGGTGTTCATTTTGAGGATCGTCGACCCTTTGTTGTGCCGGAATACGAATGGGAAAAATACGGATGCGAAGATCCGAGAGTGACAAAGTTTGGCGGAACTTATTACATTTTTTATACCGCTCTTTCTTCCTATCCTTTTCGGGCCGATTCAATAAAAATCGCGCTAGCGAAGACAAAAGATTTAAAAAAAATTACTGAGAAGCATCTCGTGACTCCTTTTAATGCCAAAGCTATGGCTCTTTTTCCGGAAAAAGTTAATGGTAAATTTGGTGCTCTTTTAACTGTTGATACGGATAACCCCCCGGCGCATATTTGCTACGCCGAGTTTGATAAAGAAGAGGAAATGTGGTCTCCCGAATTTTGGTCTAAATGGAGAGAGAATATGGAATCTCATCGGCTTGAAGTGAGAAGAGCGCCGGCTGACCAAGTCGAGCTCGGTTCGCCACCGATTGCGGTGCCAGAAGGATGGCTTGTTATCTATTCCCATATTAAAAATTATTTTAACGGCCGACCCATTTTTGGAGTGGAGGCTTTACTTTTAGACAGAGACAATCCGAGAAAAATAATCGGCAGAACGACTTGGCCTATAATGGTGCCGGAAACTCAATACGAGAGACTGGGAAATGTGCCTAATATTGTTTTTCCAAGCGGAGCAAGAGTTGAAGGCGAAGATCTTTACATATATTATGGCGCGGCGGATACGCATTGCGCCGCCGCTAAAACTTCCTTGACTCGACTTGTCGAAGCTATGACATTGCCGGGCTGGAGGAATAATGTGGAGAGATTTCAAGGTAATCCGATTATTGCTCCACGACCGGGCTTACCTTTTGAAGCCAAAGGCGCTTTCAATCCGGCAGCTATAGAACTTCAAGGTACTATTCATTTGCTTTATCGAGCTTTTAGCGACAATAATATTTCTACTATCGGTTATGCCGCGACTAATGACGGATTTTCAATAGATGAAAGATTGCGTGAGCCGATATATTGGCCGAGAGCGGATTTTGAAAGTAGGGGCTGTGAAGATCCGCGAATAGTTGAGATAGACGGACGACTCTATATGACTTACACCGGTTTTGACGGTTCGGTGCCAAGAGTGGCGATATCTTCTATTTCGGTTTCTGATTTTCTGGCCAAGAAATGGAATTGGTCCGAACCTTTTGCTCTGACTCCTCCGAACATTCCGGATAAAGATGCGGTTATTTTTCCGGAGAAGATAAATGGCAAGTATATGCTTATTCATCGGGTTCACGACAGTGTTTGTGCTGATTTTGTTGACACTCTTGATTTTTCAAAGGAAAGAATTACCGAGTGTATAGAAATGCTTGGACCGAGAAGGGGAATGTGGGACGAAGAAAAGGTTGGTATTGCTGCTCCGCCTTTAAAAACCCCGAAGGGTTGGCTGATGCTTTATCATGGCGTTTCTGAGCGGACGATATATCGGGTTGGCGCGGTTCTTCTTAATAAAGAAAATCCTACAGAAATTATTGCCAGAACAACGGCGCCGATTTTGGAACCTATGGAAGATTATGAGAGAAACGGTTTTGTGCCGAATGTTGTTTTTCCATGCGGAATGGTTTTACGCGGTCAGGAACTTTTAATATATTACGGCGCGGCTGATTCTACAGTTGGGGTCGTTTCCATAAAAATGCCATCAATTCTGAAAGCTTTGGAATAGCTAAGGCTATACAGCTTTCACTTTTACAATTTATATAAATACGGCATCCCTAAATGTTCAGGGGATGCCGTATTTAACTTTCAGTAATGTTAATGTCTTAAAAACGCCAGAAGTGTTTAGACATTATGCACCATTATTCCACTATTGACAAATGACTAAAAAAGGTATATAATGGGGGTTAATTGGAAATTTTTAGCTGAAAACCGTTTGAGCTTTTAGAATCAAAGATAAAAGAATTTTTCAATAAATTATATGAATTTAAAAAATCAAAAAAGACAAAAAGGGAGCGTTCTTAAGATTTCTGCCGGACGGGCCAGAATTTTCGGTGTTTTCGCTTCGTCAATAATTTTCTTTTTTTTCGCCGATTCCTCGGTTATGGCCGGCACTTTTTCCGCCGCCGAACCAAAAAATTTTGGTCAATCTTTTTCTCAATCTGGCAATTTTCAAGCCGGCGATAGGCCAATATCTTATTACGGGCTTTCTGCCGGAAGCGCTTTGCATGGCGGATCTTCAGTTTCAGTTAGTCAGGCTGATTATAGTGGTTCTTCTTTTTCTGACGGTACTCCATCAGGCGCCGGTGTTTATTACACAAACGGCGGAAATTTAACCGGTTCGGCTATGGGTTCTGCTATTGATTTGAATTCGGCCCGTTCAATTGTTCCGGGCGGAAATTTTTCAGGGCAGTCTATTTCAAGTTCTGAAGTTTCAAATTCGGGAGGTTCGGCGATGGTTGGCTCTTCGCACTCTGGTGGTAATTTAAATTCCTCAGCCGATTCTTCTTTGGCCGGATCCAATTTGTCTGTCGGACAATCGCAAACCGGTCAGTCTTTGATATCTAACAGTTCTCAAACTGGCCAATCTTTATCCGCTGGCAATTCTTCGTCGGGATCATCTTATTCTGCGGATAATTCTTACAACGGTTCATCCTTGAAAACGGGCGATTCTTACAACAACGCTTCGTCTCTAAGCGCCGGTGTTTTCTACGCTGGTAGTTCTTATGGAACTGGAGATTCTTATACTGGAAATTCAATGAACGCTGGTTCTTCTTATGCAGGCAATTCAATTAGTGTCGGAAATTCTTATACCGGAAGTTCGTTTAACGTCGGCAGTTCCTACGCCGGTTCGTCTTACAGCTCCGGTTCAAATTATACCGGAAATTCAATGAGCGTCGGCTCTTCCTATGCCGGCGGTTCTTACGGGGCCGGTCATTCTGTATCGGGTTCATCTCTTACTGCGGGTCTTGGTTATACCGGTGGAAGTTATACATACAATTCTAGAGTTCCGAACAAACCTTCGCCTAAACCGGCGGAACCTAAACCTTGCGAGGAATATCTCAAATCATATCTTGGTTGTAAAAAAGGCGATGATCCGGTTGAAGTTCGGAAGTTGCAAGTTTTCTTGAGAGATTATGAAGGCGAGAAGATAGAAATTAACGGTATTTACGACAAAGCTACCGAGTTGGCCGTGCGCCGATTTCAAGATAAATATTCTATTGATGTCTTGAAAGAAAGTTGGGGCTTAGATTGCAACACTGGTTGTACTTATATTACAACTAGAGCTAAGATAAATGACATAGTTTGCAAAACAAATACGGATTTTAAGAAAATTGCCTTGCCGGATCCCCGTCCTAATTTCTCTTGTGGCGGAATAGATCCAAAGACCAATCAACCTCAAGTCTGTCCGGATACTCAGACGGTGGTTCTTATAAACGGCAAGATTCGGAATGAAGACGGTTTTTCTGGCCAAGAGGCTAGCGTGGGTTCTTACGCCAAGCATATCAAAGAAAAGACGCAGAGTTTTTGGAAGTCTGTAATTACAAAATAATTAAAAATAAGCGGTTTTTGCGCCCCTTTGGCCGGATTAGGCCAAAGGGGCGTTTTTTGTGTTTTTTGAGCTATTAGGCAGTGTCTTCCAATTTTTTATATTTTGATATAATTCGGCTATGTCCGAATTGGCGCTTTATAGAAAATATCGCCCGTCAAAATTCTCGGAGGTTCTCGGGCAAGAACATATAACCGGAATTTTGTCTGGTGCTGTCAAGGAAAAAAAGATAGCTCATGCTTATCTTTTTTCCGGCTCCAGAGGGACCGGCAAGACATCGGTCGCTAGGATTTTTGCTCGGGCGATAGGCACAACAGACAACGATATTTTTGAAATTGATGCTGCTTCGAATACCGGAGTTGAGCATGTGCGTTCTCTCCAAGAGGCTATCCA
>CAZFCM010000005.1:0-7064 GCA_964517725.1 uncultured Candidatus Saccharibacteria bacterium
TACCGAATCTTTTTTTATATCAGAATGATAAAAATTACAATTTAAAAAGTTAAGGTATTTATTTCGTCCCAGATGAAAATGATATCCGCCGGTTAAAGAAAAAAATATCCGACCATTTGGATCGCCTCCATCAGTAGTTTTTACATATAACTTACCGCCTGTTGCTGAAAATGAACCCAGACTGCCTGTCCAAGTCGTAACCGCCGGCGTAATTCTTGACAAAGCGACAGCCGTACCGGGCGTGGAAGTGGACAAATCTTGAAATAGGTCGTTATCCGCTAATGTCGCGTTCCAAACCCCGTTTTCATCTGGACCGGCCCAAACGACAGGTCCGCCTATCTGACGATTGTAAACACCCCATATTTCTCCTGTTTCTCCGGGATAATCCATTCTTATAGTGGTCGGATAATCTGCCGAATAACCCGACACATTAGTCATAGCGACAAATGACGACGCTCCACCTGTGCTTGTTTGAGAAGTTGAAGTAAAAATAGGAAAATGAACTCCAATAATATAGACCGTGTCGCCTGCTTCGACTCCTCCAAGCCCCCATTTTATGGAAAGAACACCATTCCAAGCATTAGCATAAGATGAACCATCCGCTGTGCCATACGATAAACTGTTGGGCGGACGGGCGTACCAAGTTTTTGAGGCTCTCGTGGAAAAAGAACGGGTTGCAGAATAGGAAGATTCTTCCGGTGATAAAGCCGATTCTTTAACCTTTACTCGCCAATAATAAACGGTAGAAGGTTTTAAAATAGGCGCCCATTCGCTGTAATGAGAAAGCCAGCCAGACTCTTTAAGAGAAGATGTGTTAAAAGCGGAAGATTCATCTACCTGAAAATAATATTGCATCGGGCTTGTTGAACTTAAGAGGGAATCCGGCCCGCCAGTTGCTCTCAAATAATCCGAAGGTCCGACTTCAGTAGCTCCATCGGCAGGGTAAGAGGGCGTCAAAACCCCTGATTCAATTTGAAGCGTAGCTCCACTCAAAAACTCTAAGTGATTATCGCCATAGTCATCTTTCAAATGGGTCGTTCCGCTGTTTCCGCTCGCATCACTAGTAGTGCTCATAAGCCACTCAGATTTAAGATTCGATGCCGAAAAACCCGCCGGTCTATTTGTTTGTTTGGTGGACGACCAATTAGAGTAAAGAGTGCTGATCTCTTCATAAGTCAATTCTCTATTCCAAAGGCGAGCCATTGCTATATCATTGCGTAAAAGCAAACTCGAGCGGAGATAACCAAGGGAAAGCGGTTCCGTGCTTGAAATATTCGCCAAGACCATATCAGTATTGGTAGCGCTTGAAAGATATACCCCATTAAAAAAAAGCTTGACCACCTTATCTGTCGCGTTCCAAGTCATGACCGCATAACCCCAACCAACATAACGGACCCCGTTTGAGGCCATGGCTTGGTTTGAACCATCGCCTACCTTGGCAACCAGCCCATTTTGGTCATAAGTTTTTGTCAAACCTCCTTCAGTATATTGAGTAAGACCCCAACCATCTCTAGAACTATTAACCGAATCGTATGTTTTTGAAATAAGCCCACCGTAAAGAGTTGATGTGCTATAAGGGGCAAAATAAGCTATCGCCTCAGCGCTAAAACTAGCGGAATAATCCAAATCAGAAACACTAGCGTTAGATCTGCTAACATAACCCGTCGGTCCGACATGAAGAAGATGATCGTTGGCTTGAACTTCTACGGGTAAAAACAAAAATAATGACCAAAACAAAAAAAACGCGTTGAGTAAAAGAATCAGACCAAAATTATTTCTTAAAAAAACAAAAGACATTTGGTAATTTTACCCCCCCCCCTATAAATTTTGTCAAACTAAAATCAATTATCAGTATTTACTCCACTCTTTTTCCTGCCGAACCAAAAATTCCTTCGCTTTTTGAGGTTCTTTCATTACCTCTTTTACAACAAATTCCATTCTAATCGATTGGGACGCCTTTATTAAAATAATATCGCCCGGTCGAATAAAATTTTGGAGTTCCCTGCCCGCCTCAGCTGAATTTTCATATTGAAATATTTTTGTTTCTGACATTCCGGCCAAAAGCGCCCCTTCAGCTATCATCACACCCAAACTTCCTACCGAAAAAAGAAAATCGGCTTTGATTGCAACATCCCGACCAACTTCCAAATGCGCTTCTCTTGAATAACTGCCTAATTCCTTCATGTCGCCTAAAACCGCTATTTTCCGGCAATTAGAAATTGGAGGATCAATATCTTTAAGGGCCGAAAGCGCTTCGAGAACCGCCGTTGGCGAAGCATTGTAACTGTCGTCTATAATAAGCGTATTCTTAATGCCCGAAATTATTTTCATCCGGCCAGGCGGAGTCATTCGATTGGTCAAGGCAAATGAAGCCGAAACCAAATCTACTCCGGCAATTGAAGCGACACAAAGAGCGGCTAAAGCTGGATAAACATGTTGTTTGCCAATCGCATTTTTTGTAGCGACCAAAAACCAATCTTGTCTTTTATGACAATCTTTGGCTTTAAAAGAAAAACCTGACGGAAACAAAAAGCCATTTTCCCTATCGTAAAAAACAGCATAATCATAAGCTAAAAGGTCCGACCCGGCCGAAAAACCAAAAGAAACCGCCTTACCTCCTTCGCAAAGATGTTTTTTTCCTATCTCCGAGGATCTCTTATCGTCGGCAAAATAAACCAAGGTTCCGTCCTTCTTCAAACCCTTGGCTAAATAAGATTTTTCTTCGGCTAAAGATTCCGGCGAAGAGAAAAATTCAACATGAACCGGAGTTTCCCCTATCTTTGTTATGACTGAAATATCCGGTTTTATCCATTCCATCATTTTTTTTATATCCCCCGGCCGATCAGCTCCGACTTCTAGGATAAGCCATTTTTCTTTAGGCCAAACGAAAAAAGCCCTGAAAGCTCCCTCTGCTAAAGCGAGAATCCAGAGAAAAGGATTATTCCAAGCATTTTTTAAATTTAAGATGGTTAAAGGAATACCGATTTCACTGTTAAAACTTTTTTCACTCCGTCTTACAGAACCTATTTTGGAAAAAACGGCAAAAATCGCATCTTTGGTCGAGGTCTTACCGACACTCCCTGTTATAGCGATAATTTTCGGTTTCCAGAAAAACAGAGCGATCTTCGCTTCCCAAACGAGAATAAAAACCACAACTTTTTTGAAAAATTTTTTCATCTCTTTATCTATCCGGTGGTATTTGATAATAATTTATCAAAAATTTTGTTATGTCCATAAAAGGCAAAGTTAAAGTATTGGAAGCGTAATCTTCTTTTGGCTCTAAGGTATAAAGAAAAATTAAGAACTGTGGTTCATAAGCTGGAAAATATCCGAAAAAAGAGTGTAAGAATCTGTCAGGATAATAGCCTCTACCGCCCTTTTCCGCAATTTGAGCCGTACCGGTCTTTGCAGCTATGCTGTAATGCTCCATTTTGACAGCTCCCTGCTTCAAAGCTTTGTCAACCACATTGACCAGCATCCTGGTGATTTCTTCCGATGTTTCAGGTTTTATTACTCTTCGCATTTCCTCTTCCGTAACTTCAATCTTTCTCCCTATGCCCAGTCTATAGTCGATTTTTTTAACGATATGCGGATTAGGCAAAACTCCACCATTGGCAAGCGCCGAAAGGGCTCTGGCCATAGCCACTGGAGTCGTTGATATCCCTTGTCCGAAAGAAGCGTTGGCCAATTCCACTTCATTGCCTTTAGCCAAGTTTTGAAGTTTTCCACCCGCTTCGCTCGGCAAATCTATACCCGTCTCTTCTCCTAAACCAAAGTTGGAAATATATTCGTAATATTTTTTCTTGCCAACCCCAAGAGCTACATAGGTCGAACCTGTGTTTAAAGATTGATTCAAAACTTCTTGCATCGAAACTGTGCCTCTGGCCTTTTTGTCAAAATTATATATCGTTCTGTCTCCGACTTTGACAGAGCCTTCATCTTTGTAAGTTGTGCTAGCTGTAACCAAACCCAAATCTAATCCGACCGCCATAGTAATCGGTTTCATTATGGAGCCCATTTCAAAAACGCTTTCCACTAAAGGGTTGGAAAAAACGCTTACCTCTTTTTCAAGATTGTACTTGTTTGGATCAAAGGAAGGAACCGCCGAAGCGGCAAATATTTCACCAGTTTTTGGATTCATGATAATTCCGCCGGTTTGATTTGAACCGTAAGTATCGTTGATTTTTTTAAGTTCCTCCTCCAATTTTTTACTGACAGCCGGCTCCACCGACGCAACAATGTCTGCTTCCAATTTTTCTTCTCCAAAACTAAGTTTTTTGGCTTTTGAAACGGTCTCAGCAAAAAAATTCCGGCCACTCGGAACAGCAAGACGACGAAGCGAATCTTCATAATAACGTTCGAGACCATAACGACCGTCTATCTTATTTTCCTCGTTATAACCCACAAAACCGATAATGTGGGCGCTTAAAGAATCACGAGGGTAAATTCGCCACTGTTCTTTGACAAGCGAAACTCCGGTTAAATCTAAAGATTCTATTTTTCTAGCATCTTCGGGAGACAATCTTCTTGCTATTTCTTCATAAGGATCATCTTTCAAAACCGCTTTGGTCATAAAATCTTCTTTCTCTATAGAAAAAATACTAGAAATTTTTTTATAAGTCTCTTCGATGTCCTTGATTAACTTCGGTTGAATACCAAGCGTATAACCCGACCTTACTACGGCCACACTGGCTAAAGAGCTATCTTTGTTTTCAAAATATATTGTCCCGCGATCAAAAAGAGGTTCAACCGAGCTAAAAGTCTCATATTCGGATTTAGCCCGATAAAAATCGCCATCTAAAATTTGAAGCGAATAAAGTCGCCACAAAAAAAATCCGGTCACGATGATAAACGCTCCGCCTATCAATCTTGCTTTTTTTTGAAAATCGAAACTAAATTTCATCCGATCTGTATGCTTGAGTCAAAGGCTCTACCCTCACATAACGAACCGACGGGGACTCCTCAAAACCCATTTTTTGGGCGAAAGAAAGCGTAATTTGCTTTTCTATGGCAGAAAGCCCGGTTTCCAAATCAGCCACTCGATTTTCCATCGCATCTATATTCTTCATCGACTCAGCCCTCTTTGAAGCATCTATCAAAGAAAAACCAGACACAAAAGCGTAAGAAAAAAGACCAAGAATAAAAACGGCGACAGAAAAAGTGGTCATTTTTCTCAAAAAACGCGCCAACTGACCAGATTGCATTCCGATAACTATCCTCTTATTATTTTTTAACCTTCTCTTTATCATTTTATTTTTTCAAAAACCCTAAGTTTGGCGCTCCTTGATCTTGGATTATCTAGAACTTCCTCCCGACCTGGCGTTATCGGCTTCTTTACTATTTCCTTCATAATCCCATCTCTAACCCACTGCCGACCAAAATTTTTAACAATCCGATCCTCCAAGCTGTGGAAAGATATAATCGCCACCTTACCGCCTGTCTTCAAAATGCTAGGCGCCTTTTTCAAAAATTCTTCAAGGGATTCCAGTTCGCCGTTAACTGCTATCCGCAAAGCCTGAAAAGTCTTTGTAGCCGGATGAATTCTGCCCTTGCCTCCAATTGCCTTTTTGATTATTTGGCCAAGCTCCGCCGATGTCTTTATCTGATGTTTGGATCGGGCCCTTTCTATCGCTCGAACTATTTTCCCGGCCCTCCATTCTTCCCCGTAATTCCTTATAATTGTCTCCAGATTTTTAATCTCCCAATGATTGATTATCCTGTCAGCGGTCAAAGCTTCTTCCGTTGGCGAATCATCAAGAGTAAGTAAAAGCGGTTCGTCGGCCATGAAAGAAAAACCCCGTCCCCCCGCCTCCAATTGATCTGAAGAAAATCCCAAATCAAGCAAAACGCCGTCAGCCTCGGAAAAACCATTTTTGGATAAAATTTTGTCTGCTTCGGCAAAATCGGCTTTCTCCAAAATTAAATTTCCGGGAAAATTCATCTCTCTTCCTCGACGAATGGCTCCACCGTCCCGATCAAGACCGATTACGGTAATTCGGGCATCGACACTTTTTGCAAGGGCTAAGCTGTGACCCCCAGCTCCAAAAGTCCCGTCTATAAGCAAACCCCCCGGTGGTAGACCGAGCGTCTCAACTACTTCTTTTAAAAGAACTGGCTTGTGCATATAAGGCCTTTTTACAACACCCCTATTTGGCCAAGTTTCTCGGCCAAAGTATCAGCCTTCTTTTCCACTACTTCTCGATATTCATTCCAAGCTTTTTCATTCCAAAGCTCGAGCCGGTTTTTTACTCCAATCACCGCGACTTTTGAAACCAAACTAGCCATCGCTTTTAAAAAATCCGGTATCAAAATCCGCCCAATTGAATCTATTTCCGCTTCCACGGCTCGGCCAAACATTCGTCGATTAAAACCACGATTGTCAGCCTGAAGCATGCTACCTTCCGATCCCGAAAGACGTTCGGCAATCTCTTTCCATTCTTTTTCCGAAAAAACAAACAAACAGCCATCCAAACCTGGCGCAACTACGACCTTCTTTCCAAGCTCCTGCCGAAACTTGGCCGGCAGAGAAAGACGATTTTTATCGTCTAAAGCGTGGATGTATTCGCCTATCAACATGTTATTTCCTGTTTAAAAAAATCTTTTCTTTTTTTTGAAAAAATTAAAACTAAAGAAGCTTTTCTTGGTTTGAAATTTGAGACAAAAAATTGAAAAACGTACGTCTGATTTCCGGCCTTGATTCTGTAAGTTTTTTTTGAAAATTCCATTTGATTTTAAAAAATTATTCTATCCCACCTGTTCCCACTTTCACTATATTATATAACACTTGTTCCCACCAAGCCTATAGTCGAATGTGGATAACAAAAACCCCGTTTAGAACGGGGTTTTACTGATTTTTAACTTTCTCGTTATTTGTCGCCCTTCGGTCTTAGAGTCGGAAAAAATATCACTTCTCGAATATTATGAGTGTCGGTCAAAAGCATTACTAATCTATCTATACCAATACCGACTCCACCGGCAGGAGGCATGCCATGTTCAAGCGCCTCAAGAAAATCCTTATTCGTAGCTTGAGCTTCAAGATCACCTTTGGCTCGATCTTTTTCCTG
>CAZFCM010000005.1:7074-19347 GCA_964517725.1 uncultured Candidatus Saccharibacteria bacterium
TTTCCTGTTCGGCAAAACGTTCGGCCTGATCTATCGGATCATTGAGTTCGGAAAAAGCCTTCACCACCTCCATCCCTCCGATTATAAGCTGAAAAGCGCTTACCGTTTTGCCTCCGACATTTTTTTTAGCCAAAGGGAGCATGTTTACCGGATAATCAACAATAAAAGTCGGTTGTTCAATTTTAGGCCGGCACGCTTTTTTATAGATTAAATCTAGAATCTTTTCCCGACCGTCGCTATCTTCCGATTTTATTCCCATCCGAGAGGCAAAAAGAGCCAAATCTTCCCTGGAGGATTTTTCCGGACTGTCGATAAGAGCATAACGTTGAATCAATTCATAATATGGAATCCTGCCAAATGAATTTTTCGTCTCTATCTTCTTGCCATTAAAATCAAAAGCGGTCCCCTTAAATATAGATTTAACCAGCGACCTAAAAAGCTTTTCGACAAAAATCATCTGCTTTTCCGCGTCGCTGTAAGCTTCATACCACTCCACCATAGTAAATTCCGGATTATGAGTGGCATCAATGCCTTCATTCCTAAAATCCCTGCCTATTTCAAAAATCTTCGGAAAACCGCCAACAAGCAACTTTTTTAGATCTAATTCTTTGGCAATTCTCAAAAACATATCCATACCAAGAGCGTTGTGTCTGGTTTTGAAAGGTAAAGCTGTCGCCCCTCCAGCCATAGATTGCAAAACTGAAGTTTCAACTTCGACAAAGCCGGCTTTCTCCAAAAGACCGCGCAGTTCGGAAATTATTCTTGAACGCATTAAAAACCGAGACTTTATTTTAGGTGAAGAAATGATATCTAAATATCTTTTTCGAAACCTTTCCTCAACATCTGAAAGACCGTCCCATTTATCCGGCAAAGGCAGGATAGACTTGGCAAGCATTCGCCAACTTTTTGCCTGCAACGTTTTCTCTCCCCTTTTTGTGTTAAAAAGCCCTCCAGCAAATTCGACAAAATCACCCATATCAATCGTCTCGACGAAAAGAGAAAAAATTTCTTCTCCGACTTCGTCCTTTTTGACTAAAACCTGAAAAGAGCCTGTGCCGTCATCTATATCACAAAATGCCAAACCACCCTGAAGACGAAGGGCTCTGACCCGGCCAGCGATAATCAACTTCTTTTTCTTTTTTAAAACAGTAAAACGATTGGAAACTTCGGCCAATTCATATTCTCTATCAGAAACTATCGGATAAGGGTCTATGCCCTTTTCCTTAAGTTTTTTAAGCTTAGACAGTCTTTCCGCTTTTAATTCTTCAATTGTAGCCATTTGGAAAAATTTGGAAACGTTTAGACTCGCCCTTTGTTTTTATCAACCGAGAGAAACAATCACATATCCTACCGAACCCTTTGGAGTCTTTAAAGTTATTTTATCACCCTTTTTCTTGCCTACAATAGCCGAACCAAGGGGGGAAACAGAAGATATTTTGTTGCTAGCCAAATCAGATTCTTCAGAACTAACAATGGTATAACTTATCTTCTCTCCGGAACTTTCTTTCTCTAAAACAACTTTAGAACCAATCTCCGCCTTCTCACCGTGCTTACCCGAAACTATCGACACCGACTTCAGCATCGCTTCCAACCGGCTTATTTTGTCTTCCACTTCAGCTTGGGCCGCCCGAGCCTCATGATATTCGGCATTTTCCGACAAATCGCCAAGAGATTTCGAATACTCGAGATTCTCCGCAATTTCTCTGCGTTTATCGGTTTTGAGCCGATTAAGCTCTTCAACTAACTCTTCGTACTTTTCTTTTGTAAGGAAAACTTCCTTGTCCGACATAAAAATAAAGATCTTATTTCTAAGAAAGGCCATTCTAACCCGCAAACCCTCGCTGGTCAATGACAGATAAGAAAATGTAAATCGCTATCGCAAAAAATCAGTCATTTGATTTTTTGCGATAAGTTCAGAGTTTTCGGAATTTCTTTTTCTAGATTCTAAAACGCCGGCTGATTCGGTCTTGGCGCTTATGATAAACCTAGCGCTTATGCCGACCAAATCAGAATCGGCAAACTTTTCTCCAGCAGTCACATCTCGATCATCCCAAAGAACCTCAAAACCGGACTCATTTAGACTCTTATAAACACGCTCCGCTTCGCTAGAAATGTTCCGTTCTTTTTTAGGATTTATTTCAATTAAATGAACATCAAAAGGCGAAACCTCTCTCGGCCAAACTAACCCTTTTTCATCGCTCAAAACTTCGGCAATAGTGCCTATCAATCGACCGGAACCGATGCCGTAACTGCCCATAACGACCAGATGTTTTTCGCCATTCTGATCGGTATAAGATAAATCCAAAGCCTCGGAAAAACGAGTGCTCAGATTGAAAATATTGCCGACTTCTATCGATTTTTTCTCTATTAATTTTTCTTTGTCAAGCCCAAGATCTTTTAGCACCTCATCATTCATTACTTCCCGATTCACCGCTATACCTCTTTTCTCATCGACAAAAATAACATCTTCGCCCGCTTCAGATTCGGTCTGAAATTCATGCGAATACTTACTGAAAGAACCGCCAGAAGCGAAAGTTAGGTAAGTTTTTGGACCGATTCCCATCCTTTCAAAAATTCTGGTATAAGCCGTCTTCATTTTTTCATAGACTTCTTCTTGCTCTTTGTCATTTTGGCAAAAAGAATAAAGATCCTTCATTAAAAATTCTCGGCACCTCATAAGACCGCTCTTAGCCCGGCTTTCGTTCCTAAACTTGTTTTGAATTTGGAAAATCAATGCAGGCAGATCTCTAAATGAACGAATGTGTTCTTTCATAAGGCGGGTTAATGGTTCCTCATGAGTAAAACCAAGTCCGACTTCACCTCCAGCCTTTAGCCTTGTTTTAAACCAATTATCCACTGATTCATCACTCCATCTTCCGCTTTTTTCCCAAATTTCCTTATCTTGTAGAGCGGAAAGCAATATTTCCACTCCGCCGACATTTATCATCTCTTCCCTAATTATGGCATTGACCTTGTTCAAAACGCGAAGTCCAAAAGGTAAATAGGAATAAACCCCGGCCATTTCTTTAGCAATAAAGCCAGCTCTTATCAAAAGTCCGGCGTTTTTTGTATTTTCTTCCGCCGAAACTTCTTTCCTGGTTTTTGCAAACAATCGCGATTGTCTCATAAAATAAAATTAATTGGGAGGTAAAGAATTCTCTTTGCGATAATATTCCACATCAGCCAAAGTCAAAACATTCAAATCATTGCCAAAACCCTTTAGCCGAGGATGATTTTTCATTAGAGGATTGCCGATGAGTAAGCGAAAAGCGGACGACATACTATCTTTCCCGTCTTGATCGGCTGAAGTCCAATCGCGCATTATTTTTTCTCTGGTTGCTTCGTCAGTAAAATCCATTTTTCCATAATTCCGTTCGGCCATTTCCTCAGCCAGTCTTATCTGAAGTTGCAAGACATTTTTAGGTGAATGATTATGCTTCAAAATTTCTATCTCCTCGCCAACCACCTTTTTATCTATGTTTAAAAACCCCTCCTTCATTGTACCAATTTTATAATGTCCTTGTAAGTTATAACGGCCATAAGTGCTATTAAAATAAAAAATCCCAGCTGGTTGGCATATCGAGAAAACTTGGCATTAAGTGGCCGACCGAAAACACCTTCAATTGCAAGAAAAATCAATCGGCCTCCGTCCAAAGCCGGGAAAGGAAGGAGATTTATCACTGCCAAATTTATAGATATCAAAACAGTCAAAAGAAGAAGATTGACAAAACCGGCACGACTCGCATCTCCTACCATACCGGCAATTCCAACCGGGCCGGTAATAGAAGACAAATCGGCAACTCCCAAAAAAGTGTCCCGGAGAAGATGATAAATTCCGGTAATCGTGGATTCTGTCATTGACCAAGTAGCATAACCACCGGCCAGCACCGCTTTGTGGATAGGTAATTTAAGGATGCCGGCAAACTCCATTGCTATGCCTATCCCCTTCTTGCCTTCAACTAAACCCTCCTTTGCTAAAATCGGTATTTCCAAAGTTCCTTCTTTTCTTTCAATCGAAACAAAAATCTGCTGACCTTCAGCCGATGAAGAAATAAGGTCGCTCGTTTCTTTACTTGTGGGATTCTCCAAAAAATAATTTCCAGTTTTAACCGATAAAATCTTATCACCGGCTTTTAAACCAGCCTCTTCGGCCGGCGAATCGGACATAATCGCGGTTATAATCAAATTTCTATTTGAAATGCTTTCAGAAAAAGGACCGCCGGCCGAGGTTGGCAAGCCATACATAAAACCGGCCGAGAGTAAAAACCAAGCAAAAAACATATTGCCCAGAATCCCCGAAAATAGAACAATCGCCTGTTTCAAACGAGAAATATCCGTCATCTTTTTTCCTTTCCGACCAGCCTCACCGCCTTCCGAAAACGATTTTTTTTCCATGCTTTCCGCCTCCTCACCAAAAATTTTTACATAACCGCCTATCGGAATAGCATTTATCGAATAATCCGTCCCGCCAAAACGTCTGGAAAAAAGCCTTGGTGGAAAACCAAGGGCAAATTCATCAACTCGAACGCCAAATTTTTTTGCGGATAAAAAATGGCCCAATTCGTGGACAAAAATCAAAACGCCCAAAACCAATATGAATATTAAGAAAGACATATCTTAAGAAGTTATTTCTTTTTCTTTTTTCAAATACAGTCCGTCCAATTTCTTGTTGGTATCCTCTACCAATTTTTCCAACTCAGTTTTAAAACGAAATTTTTCATCCTCGCTTATTTCTTTGTTTTTTTCTTTTGTTTCTAAATCCTTAACGACCTCGTCACGGTGTTTACGGAGAGAAATCCTGCCCTGTTCCAGTTTTTCCTTGGCAGTTTTAAGAAGTGTCCGACGCCTTTCCTCGGTAAGCTCCGGAAAGGAAACTCGAACACCTCGGTCATCGCTTGAAACCGACAAGCCGAGATTGGCCGAAATCACCGCTTTTTCCAAAGCTTTTATCTGACTCATATCGTAGGGCGCCACTCTTATCGTTCGGGCATCTTCCACACTTATAGCCGCCACTTGACGAACAGACATTTTTGACCCGTAGGCCTCCACCGAGATTGCATCCAATATTGCCGGCGAAGCTCTGGACGTCCTGATTCCCCCAAACTCTCTAGAAAGCCATTCCTCCACCGCCTTGACCGACTCTTTGAACATTGAAAAATTATAAACCATGCCTTTTATTCTAACACAAATAAACTAAGACGCTTAATTCCGATCCTAATTCAAAACCTTCCCTTCTCGCACTCCAAGTTCAATCGCAAGAAGAGCCAATTCCTCAAATATCATTTTGACCGAAGAAGACGGATCTTTGAGATAGGACCGGCATTTTTCTATATCTTTATATATACGAACATTTTTAACTTCTAAATTAAATGAACTAACTAAATTCTCTTCAATCGCTTCAAAAATTAATCCCGCTTCGCTTCGACTCTTTTCCCCACTAGCGATTTCCTCAGATAATTTCTTGGCAAAAGAAATTTTTTCGCCAATGGAAAAACCCATATATTTTTCCGCCAATTTGGCCAATAACAAGTTTTTTCCACGCTTTAATGGAATAAAATAAAAACGAGAACGCAAAGTGGCTGGCAATCTTTCCGGATTTGGAGTAATAGCGAAAAAAATCGCATATTCGGGCGGATCCTCAAAAATTTTGAGAAATGCATTAGCCGCTTCTCTAGTCATAGAGCCGAAATAAACAACAAAAAAGCGCCGGTCACCAGCCACCGGTCTTATAAAAACCTCATCTATAATTTCTCGACTGTCTTCAATTTTTAGAACAGAAAAACTTCTGATTGAAAAATCGGGATTGCCCTTAGTCTTTACTTTCCATTCTTTGTTTAAAAACTCATCTAATCCCAAACTCAACTCTTCCTCCGTTCCCGGGATAAGATAAGCATGGTGACCAGCTATTATTTTTTCGGATAAATCCATAAATCCAAAACACGCTATCTTTTTGAAATGATGGTTTTTTTATAAGTTTCCAAATGTTCCAAAGCTAAACCAGACCCTTTAACAACGCAAAAAAGCGGTTCTTTAGCGACGGTTGCCCGAACACCAGTCCGACGTAAGACCAATTCTGGAAAATTGCGAAGTTGGGATGTGCCTCCGGTCATTATTATCCCGTGATCAATTATATCAGCCGATAATTCCGGCGGTGTTTCTTGAAGAACATCGCGAATCGCTTTTATCATATCTCTCAAATCTCTAGTGATCGCTTTCACAATTTCATTTGTCTTTATCTCAGCAGTCCTTGGTAAACCTGTTATTAAATCCCGACCCTTTATGGTCATACCGAGCTCCTCCTCAACAGGCACCGCCGAACCGATTTCCTTCTTTATTTCCTCCGCCATTTTATCTCCTATCCCTAAATTGAAAGTTTTCTTTATATAATCGGCTATTGTGGTATCTAGTCTATTGCCGGCGCATTTGACTGAAGTCGAAGAAACAATACCGCCTAAAGATATAACCGCAACATCAGTCGTCCCCCCGCCAATATCCACAACCATATGACCAATAGGTTCATGAATAGGAATTCCTGCTCCAATTGCCGCTAAAATCGGCTCTTTTACCACATAAGCATTTTTGGCGCCGGCTCGAATTCCTGCCTCTATGACTGCCCGCCTTTCCGTCGAGGTAATACCTGCCGGCACAGAAACTAGGACTTCAGGTTTCCAAAGATGCCAACGGCCAAGCGCCTTGTTCATAAAATAACGCAACATAGCTTCGGTAACCCGATAATCAGCTATCACACCGTCTCTTAGAGGACGGTAAGCAATTATTGAATCTGGCGTTTTTCCAATCATTTCTTTTGCTTCAACGCCAACCGCAAGAATTTTATTCTCTTGTTCCGAGACGGCCACCACCGATGGTTCATTCAAAACAATCCCTCTTCCGGGTAAAAAAACCAGAGTGTTTACCGTGCCTAAATCTATTCCGAGTTTTTTGGAAAAAAATGACATAAAAAAACAAAATGCAATGGGATTAAGGCGAAACTCTCCTTATATTTACTCCTATTTTCCGCAATCTTTTTTCTATCACTTCATAACCCCGATCTATGAAATAGGCGTTCCTTATAATTGATTGGCCTTCGGCCACTATGGCGGCCATAATAAACGCCATTCCAGCTCTTATGTCAGGCCCCTCCACCTCTTTGCCTTTTATGATGGTTGGTCCTTTTACAGTAATATGATGAGAATCCCACATTTTTATGTCCGCCCCCATTTTCACAAGATCCATAGCGTATCCAAGCCTTCCCTCAAAAATAGTTTCAAAAATTGTGCCCTCTCCGCAGGCTTGAGTCATAAAAACCGAAAGCGGAGCCTGGAGATCTGTTGGAAAACCGGGATACTCGTGAGTTTTTATGGAAATTGCTTTACATGCTCCCGCTTTACCCGGTTTCACATTTATAAAATCAGGGCCAGTTTCTATATCCACTCCGGCTTCGCGTAAAATTTCTATCGGAACCGTGAGATGTTCCGGCAAACATTTTTCAATAGTAAGCTTTTGAGCTGCCATAGCGCCAAGAATCAAGAAACTGCCAGCTTCTATTCTGTCCGGAATAACTTCGTAAGAAGAACTTGGGGTCGAAACGAGAAGTCCATTGCCTTCAATAATCAAACAGGTCGTTCCTATGCCAGAAATTTTTGCTCCGCATTTGGCCAAAAATTCGGCGACACTCGTCACTTCCGGTTCCAGAGATACATTTCTCAAAATTGTAGTGCCCTTAGCTAAAACCGCGGCCATCATAAATGTTTCAGTAGCTGTCACACTTGGGACTTTAAAAGTTATTTCGGCGCCATGAAGCTTTTCGGAACGGGATTTAAGAAAATACATGCCATCATGTTCGGTTACAGACACTCCCATCTTAACGAATCCGTCGATAAACAAATCTATTGGTCTAGCGCCTATTACGCATCCGCCGGGATGAGGAAAACCGGCTTCGCCCATCCGAGCAAGGAGCGGACCAGCTAAAATTATTGAGGCTCTAAAACGTTTTGAAATTTCCCTTTCCAAAATCGTTTTTTTCAAATTTTTTGAATCGATGACAAGCGTCCTTTTACCACGATGAACCACTGATGTTTTGAGACCTTTCATAAGTTCCGCCATTCTTTTGACATCTTCAGTATCAGGAGCATTAGTTATCGTAAGGGGGCCGTCAAAAAGAAGCGCCGACGCCATAGCCGGCAAAACCGCGTTTTTCGAGCCGTTCACTGAGATACGTCCGCGTAATTTTTTTGCTCCGGCAAGGCCATCGATAACAAAATAATCCTTATTTTGAACCATGGCCGTATTGTATAGAAACAATGTTTAACTTACAACCTAAAAATTCAACGCTTTCCGTTTGGCCACTTCCGTTTTATGATTGTCAGTATGTGGCTAATTTCGGTCATCCCAATAACCCGTGGCTTGCCTAAAGAACGTCTGTATTACTTTTCCAAAGAAAAAATAGAAACCGGTGATCTTATAGAGGTGCCTGTTCGATCAAGAGTAATTATGGCTAAAGTGGAAGAAATAAAATCTGTAGCCGAAGCAAAAACTGAGCTCAAAAATTTACCCTTCGCTGTAAGAAAAATATCGACTCTCCGTCTGCCGGATTTTTTTTCCGAGCCTTTTATGAGAGCCGTCGAAAAATCGGCCAAATTCATGGCCAGCTCCCTCGGGCCTGTTCTCTATTCCGTTCTTCCGCCAAAAAGGCTTTTAACCGCACTTTCAGGAAAGCCCGGCAAAGAAAAATTCGAAAATTTTCCGGAAAAAATGACGCCGACTAATTCATTTGTCATTCAATGTCCTGATGAAGAAAGATTCGGCGAATACAGAATGCTTATAAGAGAGGAGTTCGCCAAAAAAAAATCGGTTTTTATATTGGCGCCGACCATTTCAGAAGCCATCAGACTCCATCGGGAAATAGAAAAGGGCATAACTAGCTACTCCTTTCTATTTCACCAAAGGCTTGCCAGAAATAAGACAGAAGAAGGCTGGAAAAAAGCTCTTGCCGAAACGCATCCCATATTGGTCGTTGGAACACCCCAATTCCTGGGCTTGCCACGCAAAGATTTTGGAACTTTGGTAATAGAAAGAGAATCATCGCGTTCTTACAAAAAAGAAACGCGTCCTTTCACCGATCATCGAATTTTTGCCAGCTTTCTGGCAAGACAACTCGGCGCCAAGATAGTTTTAGGAGATTCCATGATAAGAACCGAAACTTACCATTGGCTGGAATCCGGACATTATTCGGAATACGGAAAAATTTCTCTTCGACAACCTTCGCCGTCGACAATGGAAACAATAGAATTCGGCCGAGAAAAATTCTGGCAAGAACGCCCTGTTCTTTCTCCAGAATTAGAAAAAATCGCCTTGGAAAACAAACTTCTCGGACAAAGACTTCTTTTATTTTCGCCCAGACGCGGACTTTCACCTAGAACAATATGCCGAGATTGCGGGAAAAGCATAATCTGTCCGAATTGCCAAGGATCAATGGTACTGCACGAAAAAAATAAAATGGATAAAACAGAAAGAATATATCTCTGTCACCGATGTGGTTATAAAATGGGAACAGAAATACGTTGCCCTTCATGCTCAAGTTGGAATCTCCTACCAATCGGCGTCGGTAGCCAAAAAATACAACAAGAGATAAACAGATCGGCCTCAGACCTAAAAGTCTTCCGGGCAGACAGAGACACGGTAAAAAGCGACGCTGAAGCCGAAAAATTAGCAGAAAAATTTTTAAAGACCCCGGGCGGAATTATGGTGGGCACAGAACTTATTCTTCCCCATCTCGGACAAAAAATAGAAAATGTGGCAATAATTTTCCCAGAATTGTTAAATTCAGCGCCGGAATACTCGGCCGACGAAGATGCCGTCCGGACAGTTTTGCGAATTCGTTCATTAGCCTCCCTAAGATTTTTTGTCCAAACCACCGACCGTCAACTGCCTATCGTCAAGATTTCGGAAACGCCCAATCTCCAAGATTTTTACAGAAAAGAAATAGCTGTCCGTAAAACGCTAGACTATCCGCCTTTTTCCATACTTATTCTCTTCTGCTGGTCTGAATCAGATTCAGAAAGTATTAGAAAAGACATAGAAAATGTCGCAAAGGGAAAAAACATAACTTTTCTGGAAAAGTCAGTCTTCAACCTAAAAGAAAATCGGGCGGTTCTGAAAATAAACGCCGGAGAATGGCCAGATGAGAAACTTAGGGAAAAAATTCTTTCTTTGCCAACAAAAATTTCTGCGGAAGTGATGCCAAACCGCCTTTTTAATTGATTATGTTTGCTTTCAAAAAAATTAAAAATACTTGACGAAAGCTAAACATAATATTATTATGAAAAAGGTAAAAGTTCTAGAAAGAACCGAGCGAAAGGCAATCCTTGAAAATCCAAACCGATAAAGCCTGCGATCTCCTGTCCGCCGGAAGACTCAAGACTGAAACCGCCTTGCTTCTGTTGAAAAACGTTGATCAACAAGACAAAGCAAGGATAGCTGAAGAAATCCTTATAAATTGTCCTGTCAACAAAGAAGAGGCGCTTACCATCATCAGAGAAACTGGTTTCAATCGAGACATAATTTTGCTAGTCACCAGAATCGTGAATCTTTCCGAAAAAGAAATTCGGGAGGCATTTGAAACGTCTTTGGAAACTCGCAAAATTCTGGAAATCATCAGTTCCTAATGCCGGTTATAATACAAAAAGAAACTTAAAAACGAGGAGTGGGGTCGCCCATTCCTTTTTGTTTGTCCCTTCATTTTATTTTTGACTAAAACAATTTTTTATCTTAATATTTGAAAATGCCGTCAAAAATAATCCAAAGAAATAATCCCGTTTTAAGGGAAAAATCAATTGATGTCCCGCCAGAAGAGATAAACTCCGAAAGAATAAAAAACATCATCGCCAACATGAAAGAGGCGATGCATGAAGAGGAAGATGCGGTCGCTATCGCCGCTCCGCAAATAGGTGTTCTCTTAAAAATATTCATAGTAGCCGGCAAAGTTTTCAAAAAAAAAGCCGAGGGAGAAGAAAAAACAGAGAAAGACCCGCCAGATGCAGTTTTTATAAATCCAAAAATAACCAGGCTTTCAAAAAAATCGAAATCAATGGAAGAGGGGTGTCTAAGCGTTCGATACCTTTACGGACGGGTCAACCGTTCGACAAAAGCGACAGTAGAAGCTTTAGATGAAAATGGCAAAAAAATATCCAGAGGAGCAAGCGGGTTATTGGCTCAAATATTTCAGCATGAGACCGACCATTTGAAAGGCGTCCTTTTTGTAGACAAAGCTCAAAACATTATAGAAATTCCTCCCGAAAAAAAAGAGGAAATTAAAAAGGCCAGAAAAAAGACCGAATTTTGAAAAAAATGAGCCACCCGCTCAAAAATTTCATATTCTTAGGCAATGATGAGTTCTCTGTATCAGTTGCCGAAATTCTTCGCCAAAACGGATTTCTGCCCGAAACTGTCGTCGTCTCAAAACCAGCGCCAGCTGGTCGAGGGTTAATCCCCAAAGAACCGATTTTAAAAAAATGGGCGGATAATTTGGGGATAAATACGATTTCGACGGAAAAATTAAGCTTGAAAGAAAAAGAAATTTTGTCCGAAAAAAATCCTTTGATTTTTGTCGTCGCTTCTTTTGGAAAAATAATTCCTTTGAATATTTTATCTATTCCAAAAATGGGTGCTTTCAATATACACCCTTCCCTACTGCCAAAATACCGAGGCCCTTCGCCCATCCAAACCCAAATAATGTCAGACGAAAAAGAAATTGGCGTTTCAATAATAAAAATGGACGAAAAAGTGGATCACGGCGAAATTATATCTCAAAAAAAAATCGAACAAGAAGAGTTCGGTGGCTGGCCCGCGCCTTTCTCAAAAATTGGAAAAATCCTTTTTGAAAAAGGCGCCTATTTATTGATTGAAAGTCTGCCAAAACTGGCTTCCGGGGAAATAATCCCTAAAAAACAGGACGAAAACAAAGCAACTTTGACTAAAAAAATATCCAAAAAAGATGGCGAAATTCATCCGCCGTTCGATCAAGAATCCTGCCTCCGATTTATGGCTTTTGGAGAAAATCCAGGGGTTTTTTTCTTTACCGAAAGAAAAGGAAAAAAAATAAGGGTAAAAATTACGGAAGCAAAAATATCTGGAACCACTTTAGAACCAATCGGGGTGATACCGGAAGGAAAAAGACTAATGGCCTACGAAGATTTCTTGAGAGGTGCGTAATAATAATCAAATAAAGTTTGCCACCCGTCCCATCCTCGCGGTAAACCGTTCCCTCGGATTACC
>CAZFCM010000006.1:0-18393 GCA_964517725.1 uncultured Candidatus Saccharibacteria bacterium
CACCGCCGGAATAAATTCCTGAGGAATAACTCCGCCTTTAATTGAGTCAATAAACTCAAAATTTCCATACCTTTTTATATTCTTCGGAATTTTTTTGCCTTCCGGTAAAGGAGCCAATGGCCTTAAAACAATTTTTGCATGTCCATACTGGCCTCGTCCGCCGGTTTGTTTTATATACTTACCCTCGGCCTCCGCTTCAGAAGTAATAGTCTCACGATAAGCAACTTGTGGTTTGCCGACATTGGCCTCAACGTTAAATTCTCTTTTCATCCTGTCCACCATAATTTCAAGCTGTAACTCACCCATACCCATCATAACTGTCTCCAAAGTCTCTGGATCAGTTTTTATCTTAAAAGTCGGATCTTCATCCGTAAGACGCTTAAGAGCCATACCCATTCTTTCCTGATCAGCTTTAGTCTTTGGCTCGATTCTCATGGCAATTACCGGTTCGGTAAACTTGATTTCTTCAAGCATCACCGGCTTGGCTTCATCACAAAGAGTATGACTGGTTTTTGCCTCCTTCAATCCTACAGCGGCAGCAATTTCACCAGAATAAACAGTTTCCACTTCTTCCCTTTTATCAGCTTGCAGACGGACAATTCTGCCAAGTCTTTCTTTTTTGCCGGTATTAGCATTATAAATATAGGAACCTGCCGAAACCACCCCCGAGTAAACGCGGAAAAAGGTAAGTTGCCCAACAAAAGGATCGGATTGCAATTTGAAAGCTAAAGCGGCAAACGGCTCTTCGTCCGAAACGTTCCTAGTCACTTCCTCGCCAGTGTAAGGGTTAATTCCTTTAACCGGTGGAATATCAAGGGGCGATGGTAAGTAATCAACCACTGCGTCCAAAACCAGCTGAACACCTTTGTTTTTCAAAGCTGAACCGGTAAAAACAGGAAATATTCTGTTGTTGATAACCGCCCTTCGCAAAACTTTTCTTAACTCTTCGACTGGAATTTCTTTTCCTTCAAGATAATCCTGGGTCAATTTATCGTCTTCAGTAGCGATTTTTTCCACCAATTCCGCCCGATATTTTTTTGCCTCTTCCAAATATTCTTCTGGAATTTCCGCTTCGATCACCTTTTCACCCTTTAATCCTTCAAAATAGTAGGATTTCATACGAAGCAGATCTATAACGCCTTTAAAATTTTCTTCCAGTCCTATCGGAATCTGCATCCTAATCGCATTTTTGTTTAAACGCTCCAATATTGACTGATAAGAACGTTCAAATGAGGCCCCCATCCTGTCCAATTTGTTAATAAAACAAATTCTAGGCACTTTTCCTTCATCAGCGTAGCGCCAGTTCGTTTCCGACTGGGGTTCCACTCCGGCAACTCCGTCAAAAACAACAACCGCTCCGTCTAAAACCCTGAGCGATCTTTTTACTTCGGCTGTAAAATCAATATGTCCGGGCGTATCGATGATATTGAAACGAACCTTTTTTGAAAAATCGGAAACCGGCATGTAAGTCGGATTCCAAAAACAAGTAATGGCCGCGGCGGTAATCGTTATGCCACGTTCTCTTTCTTGTTCCATCCAATCGGTTGTAGTTTCTCCCTCGTGAACTTCTCCAATTTTATGAATTTGACCAGTGTAATACAAAATACGCTCGGAAGTAGTTGTCTTCCCCGCATCTATATGAGCTATAACTCCGAAATTTCTAACTTTCTCCAACGGATAATCTCGCGACATAAAAATAAAAGCTTCTTTTGCTCCTAAAGCCCTTGAACTTCAAAAGCGTTAATAAATAAAGCGGCTTGACCAACCGCGATAAAACAAAAGCTGTGCCCATTAATTTAATACGAATTAAATTAAAAGTCCAATTCGATAAAGTTTAGCCCCGTTCTATCCTTGCAGATTGCTCCTTCAGATTGCCTCGGCAAGGTATTAAGCGAGGCATCGAGACTCTATTGGACAAGAGAGAGCTTCGTCCGCCAAAGTTATTACGTGACCATTTGTTGCCGTCGCTCGCTCGCTATATAACAAAAAAGCGTCAATCAACGCTCTTTTTATAATTTTCCGTATCTTTCTTAAATCCTTACCAAGCAAAGTGCGCAAATGCCTTGTTGGCCTCGGCCATTTTGTGGGTATTTTCCCTTTTCTTGACCGCTTCACCTTCATTTTTGGCCGCCATTAAAATCTCCTCTGCCAATCTTTCAGCCATTGGCTTTCCCTTTTTCCCTCTCGCCGCTTCTATTATCCAACGTAGAGACAAAGCCAATCTTCTATCAGGCCTCACCTCAACCGGCACCTGATAATTGGCACCGCCAACTCTTCGTGAACGAACCTCCATAACCGGAGCGGTATTCTTTACGGCTTCCTCAAAAAGATTCATCGGATTGTCGGTTTTGGCTTTATCCTTTATTGAATCCATCGCTCTGTAAACAATAGACCTGGCTTTTTCTTTTTTTCCTTTGTTCATTATGTAGTTTATGAGTTTGGCAATTTTAACCGACTCAAAAGCCGGGTCTGGTTGAACAATGTTTCTATTTTTTACCTTTCTCCTCATCGATTTTTAATAAACCTAGTTCGCTTTTTTCGGTTTCTTGGCTCCATACTGACTTCTTCCTTTCATTCGCTTTTCAACGCCAGTCGCGTCCAATTTACCTCTAACAACTTGGTAACGCAAACCAACGTCTTTAACTCTTCCACCCCTTAGAAGAACAACCGAGTGCTCTTGGAGAGCGTGCCCCATGCCAGGAATATAAGCCGTCACTTCCATACCATTTGTCAGACGAACACGGGCAATCTTTCTTATAGCTGAGTTTGGCTTTTTAGGCGTCTTGGTAGTGACGATCTGACAAACTCCGCGCTTGAAAGGAGAAAGATAATCAACAGGCCTGTTTTTCAAAACATTAAACCCTTGAGTCAAAGCGGCGGATTTTGATTTCCGCTTTGTTGTTTTTCTCTTTCTTTTTATAAGTTGGTTTATTGTCGGCACGTTCTAAAAAATCAAATAAAAAAATTAAAAAGACCTCCTCGGTCGCGAAAAACAATCTAATACAACCCAGCCTAAAATGCAAGTCCTCCAGTTATAAGCAAAAACAGGAAAGCGACTACTGGGTACAAAAACTTCCAGAAAAAAACTATAAAAATAATAGCGAGAACCACACCAAATCTTTCAAACCCTAATCGATAATGCGAAAACCGACTAGGTAAAAAAGCAAAAAGGATTTTTGATCCATCCATCGGAGGAATTGGCACGAGATTAAAAACTGCCAATAGAATATTTATAAAAACAATAAGGCCGATAATACTTTCAGCAGCTGGGACATTGGCAAACAAACCAAAACGAATAATTAGCCCGAAGACAAAAGCCAAAGCCAAATTAGAAACTGGTCCGGCCCCAGCCACTATCGCCTCTCCCCATCTTCCTCCTTTGTTAAAATTATAGGGATTTACCGGAACCGGTTTCGCCCAACCAACAATAAAACTAGCTTTGGAAATCAAAAGGAGGATGGGGATAATCAATGAGCCCCATATATCTACATGAGATATCGGATTTAAAGTAAGACGACCATTATACTCGGCCGTCCTGTCGCCTAAAGCTCGAGCGGCAAAACCGTGAGACACTTCGTGCACCACGACTGACATAACCAAAACCGCCAAGTTGAAAATAGACTCTGTCATTTGCGTTTTTACATTCCTATGTTATCATACCGCGACATTGAATTAAAATATCTTTGGAACATATGGCGAAAAAATGTCCTATTTTAAATAAGGCTTCGTTGGTTGGCGGTGGCTATTCAAACCGAACCCGTGCGACCCAATTCAATCCGACCGGCGCGAAAAGAAGATACCCTAACCTCCAGAAGAAAAAGATATACATCCCTGAGTTAAAGAAATCGATTTCTTTAACTATTTCGACCAAAGCAATTAAAACTATAAATAAAAAAGGGGCGTACGCGGTTCTAAAAAAGGCCGGCTTAATATAAAAAACTAAGCCACCTCCGGCTAAAAAGCCGGAGGTGGCTCTTGCGATTTTAAATTTTTCATGAAAAAATCTCCCACTGGAGAAAGTAATGAAAAACCATAAAAACTTTGCGATCTCAAGGATAAACATTTTCCGATTTATCGGAAAAATAAGTTTAATGGCAACCTTAATGTTCGGACTCATAAGTCAGACATTACCCGGCCGACAAAAAGAAATGCTGGCCTGGAGCGGAATAACTCTTATCCTAACCTTTATTTCCCGAATGGGAGAAAAAACTTTCCGCGAAGTATTTAGGGAATCCTACAAAACAAAAATCTTATTGCTACATTGCGACGCCTACAAAGACCTGGAAAGAATCCTAAGAAAAAAAGCGTCGGGTCAATTGGCCAACAATGATGAAGCGATCAGGCTTAAGAAAAAGTGCCAAAGATTGATTGTAAAATACCGACATGCTTTTAGGACAAACAAATCCTCCCGACTATCAATTATGAGCAATCTAGTTTGGTAGTCGAGAAACAAAAGCACTTCGCGAATCCTAAACCGGTCTTAGACCGGTTTTTTTACAACCTTATCTTCCAACATGCCAAAATTTTTTACCATCGGAAAAAAACTGAATTGTCCCATCCAAATCAGTCCTAAAAACTTCTACCCCGAAATCGCCAAAAATTTCAAGTGTTTCTTTATTCGGATGACCGTAAGAATTATTCGCCCCAACCGATATTACGGCCGTAGACGGTGCCACAAAACCAATAAATGAACGGGATGAGGAAGTCTTTGAACCGTGATGACCGACTTTTATTAGGTCGCTTTTTAAAGATTGACTGTCAATCCGAACCAAATACTCCTCGACTCCGCTAGGCATATCCCCTGTAAACATCATAGCTGTATTGCCAAAAACTAATCTGGCGACTAAAGAACCAGTATTTGTATCCAAACCGGAAGGATCTCTATCTGGAAAAATAATTTCAAAACGAGCCCCTCCGCCCAAATCAACTATTCCACCTCTTCTAGCCTCAATCAAATAAGCACCCTCTTCGTTAACCGCAGACAAAAAAGAACGATAAACATCCGTATTCGGATCAGTCCCGGGAATCATCACCGCGCCAATATCAAAAGTGTCAAACACCCCAAGTAGTCCAGATATATGATCCTTATCCGGATTACTAACCAAAATCAAGTCAATGGACCGGTCGTAAAAAGGCATCGCAGAACCAAGCGCCCTCAAAACAGAACGATCCGGACCGCCGTCAACTAAAATATCGGCCCCACCAGGAGATTTTATGTGTATGGCGTCGCCTTGTCCGACATTGAGAACTGAAACCCGTAAAAGTCCGACTTTTTCGGAAAAAACCGAATGCCAGATAATGACAACGAAAAAAAATAAAAGGCCGACTGAATAAATCTGAAAATTTTTCTTTAAATTATCAAACATGCCTTTGTGTTATAATCAAAAAACAAGATTTGAATTAACACCTTAACAGTATAATTATTCGTGAAAATTATGTCATTTCAAGAAAAAAAATTTAATATCCAAAAGCTTAAAGGCATATCCGAAAAAAATATAGAGGAACACTTGAAACTTTATAGCGGTTATGTCAAAAACGCCAATTCTATATTGGCCGAAATTGAAAAGGCCCTGAAAGAATCGGCCCCGATCAGCTATGCAACCGCCGAACTTCAAAGACGTTTTCCCTTCGAGTATAACGGCATCAGAAACCATGAGATTTACTTTCATCAATTTGAAAACGGACCGACTCTAGTTGGCGACGTTTTCAAAAAAGAAATCGAAAAAAATTTCGGCCCGTTTGAAAATTGGCTCAATTATTTCAAAAATCTGTCTTTGACCAGAGGCATCGGCTGGGCAATGCTATGCCAAGATTACAGAGAAAAACGTTTATTCAACATATGGGTAGACGAACAACACCTAGGCCAACTAAACGAAAATCGAACCATTCTTGCTCTTGATATGTGGGAACATTCATACGTTGCCGATTATCAACCCAGCGGTAAAAAGCAATATATTGAAGATTTTTTCGAAAATATAAATTGGAAAGAAATCGAAAAAAGATTAATGTGAAAGACGATTTTTTTTGATCTTCTCCATAACTAAAAACAAAATACCTATCAAAAATACATAAGAAAGAATCACCGCCCAGCCCGGAAGAGCCGGCAAAGATACAATAGAAAATGGTAGCGAGCCGAAAAATCTAACCACGGCAAGTTCGTAAAAAAGAAATCCGTAAGCTATATAAAATACCGGCAAAGAAATGAGTTGCCAAATCATACCGACAAACCCGGCAATGAAACCAAAAAACATGGTCGCTGGAACAAAAGGCAGAATAAGCAAATTAACAATCAGACCAACTACGGAAAATTGTCCTGTCATATGGAGAAGTATTGGCAAAACAAAAATTTGAGTTGAAACAGTGGCTACAAAAATTTCTCTGATCTTATAACGAGTAGTTATAAACTTAAACCATCCTTCTATTGCCGGTGAAACGTAAACTAGCGCCAATGTCGCCATAAAAGAAAGCTGGAATGAAGGGTCGAAAGCGACAATCCTCGGATTATGAGCGACCATTAAAAAACCGGCTATAAAAAGAGAACGGGTGACTGCGTACTTCCTGCCTGTCACTCTGGATAAAACAACAATCAGGGCCATTATCGAAGCTCTGACAACCGTGGCTGAACCCCCGGTCATTACCGCAAATAAAATTATAGCGATCGAACCTATAAAAACGCTCCAAAGCCAAGGCAAAAAAAGGCCGAAAAATTTCATAACCGATTCTGCCACAATAGTAATGTTATAACCGGAAAGCACGACAATATGAGTCACGCCAGCTCTTTGGAAAAGCTCGGCCCATTCTTTACCAAGAGACTGCTTTCCGCCCACTAAAAGCCCGGAAAGCAAAGACGACTCGGGCTCAGGAAAAAGTTTAGAAATCACACCGATAAATTTTTCCTTTATTGAGAACAAAATTTTCTTTGCTGAATTGCCTCCACCTTTTTCCACAATCTCAACATCCGCTTGTTCAAGAATATGGTATATGCCATCTTTAGAAAGATATGCTGGATAATTAAAAATACCGCCCCCGGTTGTTTCAAATTTTTCCGGCTGACGCAATATTCCGGAAGCACTAATCCGATCGCCGTAAGAAAAATCTTCCAAAGAGGTTGTTTTGACCAAGATATAAAGCGAATCCTCTCGTTTTTCTTCTTTCCCAGGAAAAAATTCCGCCTTTATTTTAAGAAAAGTCTTGTCGTCCCTTTTGTCCGGATACTCGCTAACCAAACCTTCGATAAAAACTTTATTCCCAAAAAAATCGTCGAATCCAAAAATCGGAGCAGAAAAAGCCGACATTCTACCGGCGCCCAAAGCGATCGCCAACATAAAAACTGCCATTAAAATATAGTCGCGCCAATTTCCCGAAAAAATCCGACCGGCGGAAAATAAAGCCAGAGCGATTAGAATGAAAAATAAAGTTAATGACCAGCCGAAACCAAGAGCTGATTCTGCAAAAACCCCGCCGGCAAAACCGGAAACCAAAAGACCGAGGGTGGAATTTTTCACCTCTTAATTATACATTTTTGAAAGAATCAATGATTTCGCTTTCTGCTTCTTTGGACAAAGCCTTTTTGTATCTAGCTCCGCTTTTTCCAAAAACCGTTCTCTTGCATTCATCCCAAGTTTTATGTATCCCTATCCGACCATCAACAAATGAAACATATGAATAAGCCTTGTTTTTATTTATCGGTCGCAAGCTTTTAACATCTTTGAAAATTTCTTTTTGAAAAAAAGAAACCATATTATTAAGAGGATATTCGGAAAGATGACCAGAAAAAAGTTCCGGTTTGCCCCCGTCGGCAAAAACAGTGGCTATCTCATCACAACGTTCATTGCCTAAAATCCCAGCGTGACCGCTGACATTTTTCCATTCCAATTTTTTCCCGACAGAAATCTCAAACAACTTTTCCCAAAGATCTTTATTTTCTACCGACTTGCCGTTTTTTGTCAGCCAACCATTATTTTGCCAACCAAAAATCCATTTGGTTATGCCGTTTGAGAGATAAGACGAATCGGTAAAGATTACTGCTTCGGACTGATCATCTAAAATTTTTAGAGCATTAATTGCCGCCTCAATTTCCATCCTGTTGTTAGTCGTAAAATTTTCTTTCCCGCCGATTTCAACAACCTTAAAATCTGAAAAATCAGACCTGTCAACCGGAAAAATGACAACCGCCCCCCATCCTCCCGGCCCGGGATTGCCTCTCGAAGCACCGTCTGTAAAAACAATTGCTTTTTTTCCCATATTTTTCAAATTATTTCCTTAACTCTTAATCTTGCCTCGGAAACTCCATTAAAATAAGATTTTTCTAAATGAACAAGCATAGAGACCGGACTGCCAATCGAAATAGGTCGGCTAAAACTGTCCGGCGAACTGAAAAAAGAAATCGCCTCGATATGATTAAGGCCGTCCTTGTCCAATCTAATAGCCGTATGAGCTTTGTTTTTTCCGAAACTTCTAACCGATTTCACAAGAACGTTTTCTATTAAAAAAATTGGTTTCTCGTTTTTTTCGCCAAACGGAGATAAGCTTTCCAAATAACCAAAAACCGTTGAATCCACCTCGCCAACGCCAATTAAAGCGTCGGCTTCAAAAAAATCTTCCCCGTTGCTAATCGTTTTATCGGACACTGCTTCGTTCAAAACAATTTCAAGCCGATGAATATTTTCCTGAGCGACTGAAAAACCGCCTGCCCCAGCGTGTCCGCCGTATTCCAAAAACACTTCACTGGCTTTTTTCATAACTTCTAAGATATTTATTCCTCCCCCGCCCCGACAAGAACCTTTCAAAGTCGTTTCCGTGTCTCGCCCCCAAAGAAAAACTGGTCGGCCGTATTCTTCAGCAATCATGCCAGCAGAAAGTCCGAGAAGAGCAGGCTTCCAAAAAGGATTGCCTAAAACTATCACTTTTTTTTCAGATAAATTTCTTTCTTTTATAACCCTTTTTGCCTCTTTTATCACCCCGGCAACCACCGTTTTTCTTTCATTATTCAGCTGATCAAGAAGTCTGGCTAAAACACCAGCTTCCGATTCGTCCCTAGTCGTAAGAAGTTTAAAGGCATCCATTGGTTCGCCCATTCTTGAAGCGGCGTTCAACCTTGGAGATATTGAAAACACAACATCATCCTCGCTTATAAACAAACGGTTAATTCTTAAAATGCCAAAAAGCGCGCTGAGGCCAGGACGTGGAGACTTCCTAACAACCTTAAGTCCGTACTTGGCAAAAATCCGATTTTCTCCAACTAGAGGCACCATGTCTGACAAGGTGGCTATTCCAACCATATCAAGAAGCCATTTTTCCCAACCCGGCAAAGGTTTTATGGTCGGATAAAAAAAATCCGGCCAAGAAATCATAGCTTCAACTAATTTAAAAGCGACACCGGCTCCACAAAGATCTTTGAAAGGATAAGAACAATCGGCTTGTTTCGGGTCAATCACCGCAACCGCCGAAGGAATTTCCCCTATCGGCGTATGATGGTCAGTAATAATAAGATCGACACCCAATTCCCTCGCCAAAATTGCCTCCTTTTCGTCGGCGATTCCGCAATCAACGGTTATTATGAGAGCGGTTCCTCGATCGGCTATATCTCGAACGGCTCTTTCGTTCAAACCAAACCCTTCTGAATCGCGATTAGGAATATAAACATCAAAATTATCAAATCCGATTTTTCGAAAAAAGTCGTTGATCACCACCGCCCCGGGAATACCATCCGCATCATAATCGGCAAAAACAGTAATCCGCTCACCCTTCTTTAAAGCTTCCGATATCCTAGAAACAGCCTTGGTCATATCTTTCAAAAGAAAAGGGTCGCCGGTCTGATATTCGGGACTAAGAAAGGCTTTGGCTTCTTCAGCTGTTTTTATATCTCGATAAAAAAGAAGTTTTCTTAAAAGTTCCGGAAAATCCGCCAACTTTTCATGAATATCCCGAGGAATATCAGCTTTTACCTTTGCTCTCATACCGGCTGATTATATCATCCGGAAAATATGAAACCATTCCTCACTGCCACAAAACATTCCAGCCTTTATCCATTAAAATAAAGTTTGCCACCCGTCCCATCCTCGCGGTAAATCGTTCCCTCGGATTACCTCGGCGAGGTATTGGGCGGGCGACATCGGGGAAACTTTGTTGGAATAGTGTCGGCTCCGCCGACAGCAATTTATTATGTGGCCATTCAATCCCGCCCTAAAGGGACGGGGTCTTCTGGCCACTTCCAATAAAATTTTGCCTGAACAAAAAAAAGATGTAGAATCATCTCATGAAAAACTGCGTGTTCTGTGAAATCATAAGAAAAAAAATCCCCGCTGAAATAGTCTATGAAGATCAAGAAATTTTGTCTTTTCTTGACATTAAACCGGTCAATCCAGGCCACATTCTCGTAATACCAAAAGAGCATTATCAAAATATGATTAGCACGCCGGACGAAATAATCTCGGCCATATTTAGAAAATCTAAAGAATTAATGGGAGCCCTGAAGAAAAGCCTCGGATCCGATTTCGTCGCCCTTTCTGTGGTCGGAAACGAAGTGCCTCATTTTCATGTCCACTTAATTCCTCGCCATAACAAAGATGGACTAGCCAACTTCTGGCCGACAAAGGAATCAAAAGAAGAAGATCGTTCTAAAATCGCAGAAAAGATAAAGAGAGAAATTAAGTCTGGCCTCGTCCTATCCCTGCAATAAAATTGTTCCCTCGGATTAACTCGACAGGGCATTAGGCGAAACATCGGGGTCTTGTTGGATAAGAACGAGCTCCACTCACTTAAGTTGTTGTCTTGCCATTCATCCCCGCCCCAAGGAAACAGGGTATTTTTTCACTCCCGATAAATTCTTAAACTGAACCTTCAAGCGCTTTTATTCCGGGTAAAGTCCTCTCGGCGATAAAATCGAGCATTGCCCCGCCTCCGGTAGAAATAAAAGAAAAACCGCCGGACAAACCCAGCTTTTCTAGTGTAGCTATCGTATCCCCTCCGCCTAAAATCGAATAGGCTCCGGATCTGGAAATAGCCTTGGCCACTTTACTCGAACCTTCGGTAAAACCGCGTTCGTTCCAACCCAGAGGACCATTCCATATTATAAATTTTGACTTGGCCACATTTTCAGCTATCCTAGCCACCGCTCGAGGACCTATATCCACCACCGAATCTCCGGCCAAAACAGCAGAAACGGCTTTTTCGGCCAAATTGCCAAATTCATCTTCAACCAATACATCTTCAGGTAAAATTATTTTCTCGCTGGATAATGCCTGCTCTAAAATCAATCCCTCCGAAAAAACTGACCGACCGACAGATCGGCCTTCAGCCCTCAAAAAATCGTTAGCCAATGCTCCACCCATAAAAACCTCGTCAGCATTAACAATAAATTCCTTAAGAATCGGTATTTTGGTTTCGGCTTTTACTCCTCCTATTATCGCAATATACGGTCGTTCAGGTGAAAAAGCCCTTGATAATTCATCCACTTCCCTATTGAAACGAAACCCCGCGAATGACGGTAAGAGCTTAGGCAAACCGATAATTGACGCATGTTTTCTGTGAGACGAAGGAAAAGCTTCGTTTACAAAAATATCCGCCAAATTTGCCAATTCCTTTGAAAATTTCGGGTCATTTTTTTCTTCCCCTGAGAAATTTCGAATATTCTCAAGAAGAATCAATTCACCGACTTTCATTTGTCTTCTGACTTTTTCCGCTTCTTCCAGGCTTGAAACAAAAAAAACTGGAAATTTTTTTGAAAGATACTCGGCTACTGGTTTAAGCGTCGAGCCTTCTTTATTTTTTATATGCGATATGACAATCGCCTTACCCCCTTTGGAAAAAACATATTCGATAGTCGGCAGGCAATGGACGATTTTATAATCGCTCTGAATAACCCCGTCAGAAATAGCCAGATTGAAATCCGCCCGAACCAAAACGGTCTTGCCTTTAAGATCTTTTAAATCTTCCAGTTTTTTAAATTGGAACCGCATCGACCGATTTTAGTAATTTGGGATAATTTTCACGACTAAGACTCTCCCGACCAACCAAAAGTCCGTCCACCCCGCCTCCCCCGACTATAAACCCGGCATTCTCCCAATTAACCGAACCGCCATAGAGAATTTTTAAACTTTGGAGCCAGTCCTTGCCAAAAATCTCAGACAAAACTTTTTTCAAAAACAAAGCCGTTTCTTCAATATCAGAAGGCTTCATTGCTTCTGAAAAATTTCGGCCTATCGCCCAAACCGGTTCATAAGCAATTATCAAATCCGACACATTTTTCTTCTTTACTCCTGCCAGCGAAGTTGAAACTTGTTTTCTTAAAAATTCCAGATAATCTCCGGAATTATCCCTGATTTTTTCGCCAACACAGACTATGGCCGAAAGACCAGCACCCAAAACCGCTACAGCTTTTTTAGAAACAATCTCATCAGTTTCCCCAAGCTCCCGCCTCTCTGAATGACCGATTATCGCAAACTTGGCTCCATTTTGCCGAACCATCTCCGCAGAAACCTCTCCGGTAAAAGAACCGGCCGGTTGCCAAAAGACATCCTGAACACCAGCATAAAACTTCTTTTCGCCAGCTGACCGGACCATATTCAGATAAGGAAAAGGCGGACAAACGACCACATCGGTCCGTTTCATCTCGCGAGCCAACTTTTTTGTCAGATTTATCATTCCCCTCGCCTCTTCCGGCGAGATCGGATTCATTTTCCAATTGCCAACAACCAAATGCTTCCTATTTTTCATAAGAAAGATTATACACCAAAAGAAGCCGAGCAACCGAAACCTTTTGTTAAAAACATTAAAGAAAAATTATATGCTCCCCATCATGGAGTACATCGGGGTAAGCATAGCCAAAGCGAAAAAACCAACAGCTGAGCCTATGACTATCATTATTATCGGCTCGATAATGGTAGAAAAATCTTTGGTCTTCTGTTCAACTTCATTTTCGTAAAAAACACCCACTTCCGACAACATTTCGGACAAATTGCCAGTTTCTTCCCCGGCCGCCACCATTTCGGCAAAAAACGGCGGATAAATTTTTTCACTTTCCAAAAAAGGCGAAGAAAGGGGTTCTCCTTTCTGAATAGCCTGAGAAGCTTTTTCCAAAACGCCTTTAAAATAAACATTCTGGACGACATCTTTGGCGATGTTCAAAGAATCTATAACATTTACTCCCGAGGCAAGGAGGGAAGAAAGTGTCCTTGCCGCCCGAGCCGTATTAGTTTCCATCACCATAGGCCCGATAAGCGGAAATTTCAAATAGATAAAATGGAAAATCTTCCGGCCGGGATTCGTTCGCATAAAAATCCAAGTGGAAACAGCAAGTAAAATCGCTCCGACGGAAACGAAAATATAATGATCCTTCAAAAAACTGCTTGTATATATAAGAATTTTCGTACTCCAAGGAAGCGAAACTTTTAATTCAATAAAAGTGGAAGTCAGCTTCGGCACAACAAAAATAAACATCAGAATACCGATGACAACAATAAGGCAAACGATAAGAGCCGGATAAATTAAAGCGCCCCGTAATTTTCTCTGAATATAATAAATTCTTTCCAACTGGCTGGTTATAATTTTTAGGGATTCGGACAAATTTCCTCCCTCCTCGCCGGCCCGAACAATTGAAGTAAAAAGGCTGGAAAAAACCCCAGGGAAACGAGACATCGCTTCACTTAAAGGCATACCCTTTTTTATTGACTCATTGATTTCAGGCAGAAGTTTTTTCATTCTTTTGTTACCTATCTGCCTTTCGATAACAGAAAGGGCCCGAGATAAGGGCAATCCCGCTTCAAGCATCGCTGACAAATTTTTGGCAAAAATTATTTTTTCGTGTATCGGAATCGGGCCGAAAACCAACCTGGTAGCGATATCCCTCCAAGCAACAATTTTTTGTTTTGCCTTAATGCCTTTGGCATAGAGCATAGTCGCCCCTTCCTTTTTTAATTCGTCGTAGAGAGTAAATTTGTCACCAGACTCTCTTTCCCCTTCGAATATTTCGCCAGAAACTTTTTGAGCCTTAAAATGAAATTTCATTTTCAATTATTCTGATATGACACGCAAAACTTCTTCTATTGTCGTTTCGCCTTGAGCAGCTTTAAATATTCCGTCTTCTATCATCGTCAACATTCCTTCTTTTTTCGACTGGATTTCAACTTCTTTTCCCGTCGCCCCATGCATAATAAGCTCTTTAACAGCCGGAGAAACTTTCATCACTTCGTATATACCAACTCTCCCTTTGTAACCATCTTTGGATTCGGCGCTTGGCTTTGGGCGGTAAAAGGGTATTTTTTCCCACGTGGCGTCTTTCGAGACAACCTTCTCCTCCTTCATCGCTTCAAGCACTCGGTGTAAATCGACAGATTTTTCCAAAGTCTCAATTCCAGATTTTGACAGAAAATATTTTTCCCGACCAGCCAACTTTCGGACAAGCCTTTGGCCGATTATAACATTAACCGTACTTACAATAAGAAAAGGCTCGACTTTCATATCAACCAAACGAGGCAAGGCGCCGGAAGAAGAATTGGTGTGAAGAGTTGATAGAACCAAATGACCGGTAAGAGAAGCATTTATGGCCAAAGAAGCCGTTTCTCGATCTCTAATTTCCCCTACCATTATTATATCCGGATCCTGTCTCATAAGAGTCCTTAAGCCGGCGCTAAAATCAAGACCTATCTCCGGCTTAACTTGAGTCTGATTTACTCTTGACATTTGATATTCTATAGGATCTTCAATGGTAGATATATTCACTTCCGGCGTATTCAAAATATCCACCATAGTATAAAGAGTCGTCGTCTTCCCGCTCCCGGTCGGACCAGTTGTCAAAATCATGCCCGTCTTTTGTTTTAATCCGCCATGAATTCTCTCTAAAGCCTCGCCGTGAAAACCTAAAGCTTCCAAACTAAAACCGGAAGCGCTCTCTCGTAAAAGGCGCATAACTGTTTTCTCGCCAAAATGAGTAGGTAAAGTTGAAACACGAAAAGAAACTTTTTCTCCGCTTATTTCTACTTTAAATCGGCCATCTTGGGGTAAACGTTTTTCATCCAGTTTTAAATTGGATAAAACTTTTATTCGAGCGGTGATGCTCGGAGCAACATTCTTCGGTAAAACCATCGCGTCGCGCAAAATACCGTCTATCCTATAACGGACAAGGAGCTCGTTCTCTAATTGCTCTATGTGTATATCCGAAGCGCCCTGGAGAATGGCGTGTTTCAAAAGAGTGTCCACTATTCGAACAACCGGCATATCCTCGGCCAACTTCTTTAAGTCTTGAGCACTAACATCTTCTTCGCCGGTTTTGTCCTCTATGCTCTTTATTGCCCCAGCTTCACCTTGAATTATATCTCCGAATTCAGCTTTCAAGCTTTTCTGGTACTGGAGAAGGGCTGTTTTTATAGAATCGGCATCAGTCAATCGAGGTAAGATCTTGAGCCTCACTTTTTTCTTCACGAACTCAATAGCCGCTAAATCGTCGGTGTCGAGCATCGCCACTTCCAAAGCGTCACCGGATCGTTTGTAGGCAATAATATTGTGATTTCGAGCTATAGGCTCCGGAATAAGAGATAGCGTTTCCAAATCTATTTTTTGATCTTTCAATTCTATAAAAGGAATGCCAAGAATATGAGCCTGGATTTTTCGCAAATCATCCTCGCTCATTTTACCCTCCGAAATAACCAGCTCACTCAAACTTTTTTTCTCCTCCTTAGATTTTTTAAGAAGCTCGTCAAACTCCGGCCGGGTAATCAATCCGGAGTCGCGGATAAATTCGTCTAGTTGTTGTTGTTCAATAAACACCTTCGAGTAAAAAATATCAACCCAATTATATCACAATCATAATGAAAATTATCACGAAATAAATTAAAAAGACCCCGCGCCAAAAAGCGCGGGGCTTGCAAAGAACTACGGAGCCTTTCTGGCTCTAAAGAATTTGGCCGGCTGAGCCGGCTGATCCATCCTGATCTCCCACTTGGCCCGACTGTAAATGTCGGCCGTTGTCTCCCCTTCCAAATGGAAAACGTTGGTCTTGCCGATCAAAAACGATTCAAGCCAGTATGTCTGGCCCGGCTCTGCGCCGACAAGGGTCACCTTAAACAAGTCGTAGTAACCCTTTTTGGGCGACATCGTTAACGATGCCGTGTCGTGAGGATATGGAATCCTCTCCCCCGTCCGGATGTCGTAGTGCACCTTTTCCGGATAAGGAGCGTCGGTCTTGCTGAAGTGGAAAGTAATCCAACCGTCCGACCGTTCAGTATTGTTCGGGTCGAGGTTGTACAGATCACTCATCTCCCCAGCCCGAAAGTAGAACAATCCGTTCCCTCGGGTTAGCCAGGAATCCGAACAATCGGTTGGGAAACCGTTATAGGAAGCTTCCACCGATCTTCGCCAACCGTCCGGATATTGTCCGGATACGCCCTGATAGGATCGGTACCAGACTTCGACCCAGATGCTCCTAGGATTGGCGATCGGTACTGCGACCCAATTGCCCGGGTCAAGATAACCGATTTCGAACTCCACCTCGGGGATAGCCCAACCCTTCAGACCATTCGGGTCTCTCTTAAAAGAAAACGGGGTGCAGGTGTTTTTGTCCCCACCGATGATTGTCCCCATTTCGTACCCCCAATAGTCCTGAACTCCATTTCCGTACTGATAGTCCGAAAACAACTCTATTAAAAACCAGAATCGGTCGGACTCGTTTATTTGGAATCCGTCTTGCAAAGTGTCCCAAATAAAAATCCTTAGGTATTCCCTCATCACCTTCCTAACGGCGGTTTCAACATCGCCATCCTTAGGATCTATTCTCCAAGAGGTGTTGACCAAAACTATCTGTTTCGGCCCGTTTTCTGTTTCCTTCATTATGAAAAGATCTACCCGATCCAAATGATTCCGGATATACCTTTCCACTTTCTCTCTGCTCCCTATCGGCAGAGAAAGAGGAGCGCCTTTGGGCGCTGTGTCAACCGCAAAGACAATAAGTGCCTCCGCGAAGAAAAAAACTGCAAAAACCGCGCAAATGAACCGCTTCACGAGAAGCCTTTCTCTTTTTGTCCTTGTCCGAAAGGTCTGATCCGATCTTTCACCCGAAAGCCGGCTCCCTTTTGTCAAAGGACTTTTTCATACCCATTCTAACACATTATAAAAAAAAATCAAGTTTAAAGCACTTCTCAACCACATTTGTCAATTGAAAGCAAAATATGGCCTAAAAAGAATTTTGGCCGGTTTTTCCACAATTTATCCACATTGAAGCGATTGATTCTAAAAGGAAAAGGTGCCTTTATCTTTCGTCAAAAACAGGCGATATCACCCTGACTTTCAATTTTACCGTAACCGTCCTTTCAACCGGTGAACCGGATACCGTCGAGATTCCTTTGAGATTGACGTCATAATCCCCAGCCGGTATCGGCGTATTCGGATCGTTAGGATAGATTTTCAACAAAGAACCCGCTTGGTATTCATTTGGTTTCAAGGTCGTATCGGAAAAAGTGTAATTGACCGTCTGGCCCGGGCCAAAAGGCAAAGAAACATTGTTTATATTCTTGATTGAGACGACGCTTAAATCGACATCCTCGTTGAAAGTGGATCCGGCGGCTACCGATACTTTTATCTTGGCTGGTTCGGAATTGACTTTTTTACCCGCATCTTTGCCTATCGATATGAGATTTATGACAAAAGGTTCGGCCGTTAAAGCAAAATCGTCGCCTATGGTCCGGACAAAAACGCTTTTCGTCGTAAGCGGACATCCGTTTTTGTTGACGGACAGCGACGCCTCGTAAAGACCGGGGCTGGCTATCGCCAAGCTGTCTTTTGTCTCGCTACAAGTCGTGCCGGAACAAGAAGAAGGACAATAATCAATCGAGGGAGTGAATCCGGTCAAGGAAGAAGCTGTGGAACCGGGCAATGCTCCTCCAAGATTACAATCATCCGGCAAGGCGGTATAAGTGCTGAAATTTACAGTAACCGCCTCGCCAGCCTGAACAACGAGCGGGTTTGACGGCGTAGTGTCGGATCTGTAAAAACTGGTCGATTCCGATTGTTTCTTGACCCTCAAAACCGAGGTCGGGCAAGAAACAACGGTCGTTTGAGCGCTAATCAATGAACTTGAGGTGTTGCATTCCTCAAAAACAGTATTTCTCAAAGAAAAAACTTCGTAGGTATGGGACGAACCGGCGGTCAAACCGGTATGAGAATAGGAACAAACCGAACCGGAACAGGAAAAACTGACGCTTAACCCGTCGGCCTTCAAAACCTGCGAATCGGCAAGCGCCCCCTTTGTCCAAGAAACATCTATCTGATCCGGACCGACAACATTGGCCGATAAGCCCAGAGGCGCTTGGGGTTTTGTGCAAATCTTTATTGACTCTGTTTCCGAAGGCGCCGGAACAACCACACCACCTTCTGTTCTGGAACAAGTCGCCGTCAGAATCT
>CAZFCM010000007.1:0-18022 GCA_964517725.1 uncultured Candidatus Saccharibacteria bacterium
GACAGCAATTTATTATGTGGCCATTCAACCCCGCCTTAAAGGGACGGGGTCTTCTAGCCGCTCCCAATAAAATCCGTCCGCTTTTTTAAAGCGAACGGATTTTTTGATTCTATGTGTCCCTAAAAGTATCCCTAATTATTCCAAATGCCTTCTGTTTGCGATTTCTGTCCGGATTCTATCAATCAATTTACCTGCCGCTTCTTGTCCGCCTAAACCGAAAGACAAGCCGACCGCCAAAGCGACCGCCACGGTAAGACCGGTAAATATTGTATTGATTATCTGGGCTGCAATGCCAAGCTGAGACAAAGCCATAAGAATGGCAAAAATCCAAATTGCCCATCTGGCAACCAAGCCGGCAAAACTAGCGTGGGAGATTCGAGCCGCTTGAGCAGTCCCAACAACTAACCTTTGGACAACCTCGGCAATAACCGCCGCCGCCAAAATAATCAACACAGCAACAACAACCTGCGGAATATAAACGACAACCTGCTGAAGAAAAACGGTGACTTGTTGTAATCCCAACGTGTCCAATGACGCGATAAGAAAAGCGACAATAACGAACCACTTAACGATTCCACCCAAAAAGGCGCCGGAATCCAAATCAAATCCGGCCTTCCCAAGTAATTCGTCAAACTTAGCTCTCTTTAGAGCGCTGTCCACTCTAAGAGACCGAACGACTTGAGCGATCACTTTGTCCAAAAGGATACCGATTCCCCAACCAACTAAAAGGATAACAACCGCTATTATCAACTTCGGTACAAAACCCATAACACCGACCCATAAATCCGCAAAAGAGTTTTGCAAAACTTCACTCCATGTATTAATCATTTTATAAAAAGAAAAACTGAATTTATAATGCGCAAACATGCCGTAACGGAGCGACTTTCTCCGCCATGGCCGACTTTAGTTGCGTTATTTTTCCGTTGATAATTATACCACAAAAGAGTTTACGCCTCCTCTTGTGTGGATAAGCTCACGATTCATGGCTCTTGGTAATTTTGTCAAAAATAGTACGATGAGGATAATCAGCTATATCCCGCAAAAGTTTGTCGTACATTCCTATCCTATATTGAAATTCTGAAGTCTCAAAAGCAACATATCTTATTTCCTTTCCTATTTCCGCCTCCCATTCTTTTATTACCTTTGATAAAGCCGATTTCCTTAAATTATCTCCAACAACGAGTAAATCCGCCCGACTTTCTTCGGATTGTATAAAAATACCAGAAATTATTACCATTTTTAACTTTGAAACCACCCGCTCTAAACGTCTAACCATCTCCGAATCGTCAAGCAATATTTGCTGGATAAGCAACACCTCCAGAGGTTTCAGATAATGGAAATTTTTATTGAGAGTCCAACCATTACCCCTTCTCCTGCGACCATTTTCATCTTTCATTGATTTCGGATAGGGTTTTCGTCTGGCCATGCCAATTTTTGTCATAAGAGACAATTCGGCATCCACTCGACGGCGAGAAGCGCCGGTTCTTGAAGAAATTATTTCAACATCAAAAATAGAGTCGGGATTGAACAAAAAGAGCCTAAAAATCCTGACTCTTTCCTCGCTGCCAAAAATTTTTGAAAGTATATCCATGATCTTCTAATAAAAACAGCGTTCAACAAAAGCTGACCGCTCGAGCTATTCTAACATCAAAACGCCGGTAATTGCGAGTATTGCTCGTCAAGACAAAATGTTTCTTAAAAGACTGCCCCGGCTAGGCCGGGGCAGTCTTTAATTTTAAATTATTTCAAATTAACCTTACCTCCAGCCGCTTCTATGTCTTTTTTCATTTTCTCGGCATCTTCCTTTTTCACCCCCTCCTTCAGAACCTTCGGCGCCGCATCTACCAAATCTTTAGCTTCCTTTAAACCGAGACCGAGAGCCTCTTTTACCACTTTGATAACCGCTATCTTTTGAGCACCGGCATCTGAAAGCTCGACGGTAAAAGATGATTTTTCTTCAACCGCGCCAGCCACACCGGCTCCGGCGCCTGAATCCGCAACGGCAACCGCCGTCGCTGAAACACCGAATTTATTTTCCATTAATTTGACCAGTTCGTTCAAATCAACAACTGACATCGATTCTACAGCATCGACTATCGCTTTAAATTTAGCTGGAACCTCAACTATCGGTTTGTTTTCTTCCATAATCTTTCTTCTTAAGTTAATAAATTAATTTTTCTTGCTAGCTATCTGGCCCAGAGAGATTACGAATCTCTGAATTGGCGAATTTATAAGATTGACAAATTGAGCACGCAAAACTTCTTTAGACGGAATCATGGCGATTGATTCTATTTCTTTCTGTCCTATCAACTTGCCTCCAAAAAACCCCCCGACCAACTTCAAACCCTGCTCCATTTTTTTGCCAAAAGAAAAAACTTCTCTGGCCGGCGCCGTTTCTTCGGCTCCCCAAGCTATGCCTATTTCTCCTTCAAGAACCGGCATATTGCCAAGTAAATTTTTGTCTTCCAGAACTTTTCTGATCAAAGTCTTTTTAGCCACAAAATAACCAATCTCCGCTTTTCTCAGTGACTGACGTAAATCAGTGGCGTTTTTGACCGAAAGGCCGTGAAAATTTACGAATACGACCGTTTTGGCCTCGTCAAAAATCTTCTTTACTTTATCCAGAATGCCCTTTTTCTTTTCTTTTGATATAGCCATGTTAAAAAAACAAAAAGCCTGATAAAAGGCTTCGAGTCTTCCCAAAAAGAGAAGTCCGACCTCTATGAAAGATTCACAACGGCGCCGTTTTTAAAAAACGAACCGAAAACTTTCAGTCTCTGAAGCCTTGCAGAGAGTACAATAACACGATTGACAAAAAATGCAATAACTGTAGAATTGCCGGCCAGTAGTTCTTATGAAATCAAAAGAAGAAGAAAGTAGTCTGGAATCAGTCGAAGAGACCCGTCCGACGCCAGAAAAAGACGGTCCGTCGGCAGAAGAATGCTACAACGCAAACACTTTTGAGACCCCTCCCCGTTGCAGACTAGGCAAATGCAACGGCGGAAGAGTCTAACAGGCGATCCGCCTCACAATCCCATCTGCGCCAAACGCGGATGGGATTTTTTTAAAAAATCAAGGAAGCGGTATCGTACTTGTTGCATTGTTTCTATCATTAAAAATAACATTAACCGCTCTTAAAATAGGACAATTCGCCACAGCCTCTATTGCTAAATTATTATCCTCAAAATTCAAGTTTTCAATATCGATCGGTGCATCCTCATAAACTAGGGCTTTTTCAAAATAACGGAAAATCGAATTCTCAATGCGCGAAAAGCCTTTTATTTTTAATGATTTAAAAAACCCTCCTTTCTTAGGAACCCCCAATCCGTCGCCCAAAACATCAACACCGTCAGTATCATCTCCGATATCAGTAAAGATAACAGGCGAATCAACCGAACCAGAAACCAAAAAGGCGCCTCTGGACTCTAACCTGTTGTCGCCAAACTTTAAAATTGCTCCCGCTTCCAAAGTTGTCGTAGCGCCAGATGGGATCACTCTTGTGCCATAACGATCCTCAATAACATAAGGTAAAAAATTCTTGCCCAAAAAATTTTCTTCCCCCGCTAAACCAAGCTCCCCGACAAGCGACAGACCATTAAGGCCGTTTTTCTCTCCGGAATTGCCGGATATTTTTGCCCTGAACAAATTGGAAAAGTAGCCGGCCACTTTCGCATTTTTAAAGAAAATATTATTTAAGAATTTTCCTCGAAAACCGGTAGCATCAAAACCGTAATTATTATTCTCGAAAATATTTTCTTCGATTGCCAACGAACCGCCGACAGATTTTAGGCCAGCGGAAAAAGAAAAACTTTTATTGTCTCGAAATGTGCTTTTTTTAATTTCAACCAGATCTTCGACAGAATAAACGACCAATCCGTGACCAGAAGATTTCTCAAAAACCGAACCGGTTATCACCGCCGGTGTATTGATTATTTCCAAACCGGCTTCAGTAGAACCAATCGCCTTGCCGGCAAAACGAAAAATTGCGTTAGAAAAAGTAGAAGTGCCGGCGCCATTTTCAATCCTAACCCCAATCCAACTTCCGGGCAAAGAGACACCTGAACCGTTATCATCAAAATCTCCTCCGTAATCATCATCAGAAAAAGCGGTAAAGACGACGGGTTCGGAAAGCGATCCTTCCGCTTTTATCATTCCGTCCACCACAATTTGCGCCCGATCATAAAACTTAACAACGACACCCGACTCTAAAGTCAGAGTGCTCTCCGGCCAAATTCTCAAAGTGGTATCATAAACAATGTAAGGACTATTTTCTTTGGTAAGCGTCAAATTTTCTCTCAAATTGCCAACATTATTGTTGATAAGATGGCTAATTGTATTCTTAGCTTTAGGTGAACCCTTTATTTTACCTCCCAAAACATCTTTGCCCTTGCCTATTTGTCCAAATGCTGTTTTCCAATTTTCTGATATGGCGCCAGAAGAAAAAGGATCAACCCTTTCCATTGAAACCTTACTCCGACCGGCATAGCCTTGATTACACCAATATTGGCAATACAGTATTTCATCGGCAGTAGTCGTAGAACCGTCAGTTTTTTGATATAAAAGAACCAATCGCTCGCCGTCATTCGACAAACCGTTGCCAAAACTTGTCCATAAATCAGCCGGCACATCTTTTATAGGCGACTCGGCTATCTCATCACTCTCCCCAGAATTTTTCCTTTCAATCAAATAAAAACTTTTTGCTGGTAATGTGCCGGAAAGCTGAACGCTCGGCGAACCGTCTTCAGCCTCAAGACGCCAGCTCGACAAATCGACCGGATAATCAGTTCTGTTGTAAAGTTCTATCCACTCGTCAAAAGCCGAAGCATCAGTGCCCGCCCAAGCAACTTCATTTATAACCACCGGCGAAGAATCAATTTTTACTTTTATTGTACTGGTCGCAGATTGATTGCCCGCCAAATCAAAAGCCGAAACGGAAAAGGTTCTAGTCGAATCCGGCTGAGCCAAAACCAAAATTTTTGTAGCCGTAGTAGTCGAAAAAATTCCGTTATCATCTATTAAAAAGTACGACAGATCATCTTCGACACTTTGCCAAAAAAAATTTAACTCCGGATAAAACGCCAAGCAAGACTCCCCTCCGGAAACGCATTCTGTCAACGCAAGAGAAACTTTTGGGACAGAAAAATCTACCCTGAATTTGATTATCGTCGGCAAAGAGTTGTTGCCAGTGCTGTCTGTCGCAAAAAATACCGCTTCATTTTCGCCCTCTGGAAAAACAAGCTCGAGCGACCATTTCCCGTTCGGAGAAGCAAAAACAAAAGAATCTCGGCCTGACACATTTATTTTTACTCCTGATTCCGCCTCTCCGGAAAAAATAATTTTTCCGTTATTCAACAAAGAACCGTTAAGCGGACTGGTTATCAAAGGAGAAATGGGCAGTTTAGAATTTTTTGTCTCACTAATCGATTCTATGAAAGATCCGGCGCCGGCCGGCTCCGAAACAGGCAAATTCCCTCCGCCACCGAAGCCGGCCGGCACGCCCGAATCAAAGGGAATCGGATTATTTATAGGCACTTTCATCAGCAACTCTTTTTCATTTTTTCCGACTGAAACATTTTTTGGAATTTCCGTTTCCACCGAATTCGTGAGCAAAGAAACAGAAGTGGGTTTTTGCGATAAAGTGTCCGGCACAGGCGACGTTGATGAAAAAACCGGCGAGGGCGAAACCGCCAGTTTAAACAGTGTAGAATTGCCCGGCCCAACCATTATTTCCTCCTTATTTTCTGATAAAAATTTTTCCGTCTGACCGGCGAAAACAGACGCAATTTCCCCACCCGTGAAAGACACCGCTCTGGCCAAGAAACGACCGTCCTGAATCAAACTGTCAAAGCCGGAAGAAATTATTCCGGCGGTTCCAGATACAGAATCTGAAATTTTTTCATAAGTGTCGGAAATTAAAAACCTCACGCCGGAGGCAATGAGGCCCACTGTTCCTTTTTTTGAAAGTTCCTCGTAAAGGACTTCCGCTTTTTCTTGTTCTATCCGCAATTTTTCCCTTTTTTCTTTTTCATAAGCTTGTCGAGCCGGCAATGCCTCCTTAAAAAATAATTCAATCAGGCCTGAACCGGCAATAATCGCCTGTTCAGATAATCTGGAAAAATAGCTTGAGAGAACAGAGAAATCTTGATTATAAAATAAGGTCTTCTTTATCAAACCACCCCCAAGATCTATTTCTATTATTAATTTTCTTAAATCGTTATATAAATAATCTTCTCCGTAACCATAAATTTCTTGATATTCAGCAACTTTGGGTTTATTGTAATTAGAGGTTATTGTATCATCACTAAAAAAATTTTCATTTGAATATTTAGCCAAAAAATCAAAAACTTCTTCCGGATTGGAAAAATCCCTCTCGTTTTTTATATTTTCGGCCATACCGACCATTGTCTGTCTATTTTTGTTCTCCCCGGCCCATTTTTCATACGAACTTTCACCAGTAAACATTCCTTCAGGCCCATCGCCGATATGCGGATCATTTCTTGTATGATCCGGCACAGCCATATCTTCAACAAGATGTAAAATATGGCCCAAACCGAACATCGATTTTTGTTCATCCCCCTCCGCGTAATATTTTATTATTTTAGGCCAAGAATAGTCATTGCTGATAATATCCCCGTTCAACGCCCAATCCTTAGCGGTTCTAAAATCATTTATACCTATATCTCTTATCGGATCAAAAAAATGATTTAGGGAACGGATGGGCGGATTATCTTCATCTATAGAGCCTTTTATCAAAAACTCCTTGGCTGATTCGGAAATTTTTTTATCGTTTTTTATATTATAAAAATCTACAATTTCTTGCGTCAATCCCGGATGAGTTGAGATGTCTTTGTAAGCAAAACCTTTTATCGGAAATAAAATAATTATCGCGAAAATAATAATCCTAAATTTCATTAGGGTAAGATGATTTTCCAAACTTCTGATATTTTGTTTTTTTCTATATCTATCAATCTTAACCTTAAACTGCCTTTCGGCACAAAAACTTTATCTTCACTACCTAGGACCGAAGAAATCCCATCCTGAATTGTCTTAAATTTGTATTCAAAAGTACACCCATCATTGCTTTCATTACAAATTTTTTTTCCCTTTTCACTAACTTCCTTAAAATAATCTACCGTTCTTTTCAAACTGCCATTATCAGCCAATTCTTCTTGAAGGCTTTTAAGCGCGCTCCCTTGCTTGTCCAAATCGTAATATTTAGACGCAAGATAAATATCTCCATCTTCCAAGGCTTTGATAAAAAGATTTATTGTTTCTTCTGGCGTTTTTCCGCCAAAAGTATCGGCTTTTAACCGAGCTTCCTTCTCCAAAAAACTTTCTCTGGCATTTTTAACGATTCTCTCTTCCCTTTTTTCTATCAAAAAAGAAATAAGCTTCGGACGAAAAAAACCGTAAGCCGATACCGAGGACAAAACAAAAAATACGGCGCCAAACACAAATAGAAAAATTTTCCAACTCTTTCTCAATTTTTTAGGCGCCAAGCGCCGACTTCACAGAAACGACCTTGTATTACATTCATTATACAACCGGTAAAACCGGAAGCAATCTATTCCGGCCGAGGCGGATATTCCGGTTTCCAGTCAAAAGAAGGAATTTTTGGTTTAAGATCAGCTCCCGGAGCATAAAATCTGTCCTCGAATCCCGAAGAAACAGAACCTATGGAACCGCCATTGGCCGGAGGCGAAGCAATTTCTCCGTTATCTGGCCTGCCTAAAATCTCGAACTCATAAAACCCGACTGCCAAAATGACGCCTATGCCCGCCAATATTATTCCTAAAAAACCCGAAAGAAGATTTATAAAATTTCTGTTTATCATAAAATGTCCGCCTGCCAATCACATCGGCACAGGCGACAAACTCCTTTCTCTTAAAAGAGAATTAACATACTCCAGAGAGCCTAAAAGAGACGGATCTTGAGGTAAAACCGCCAAACCCTTTATCAAAATATTCTTGGCCTTTTCCAAATCGCCGACCACCTCCCTGTAAAAATCCGCCAACCTTAAATATAAATTGGAAAAATTCGGATCATTTTCGATAGACTTAAAATAATTAATTTCCGCCTTTTTAATATCATTAAGATAGTAGCCGTACAAATTGCCAAGATTGGTGAAAGACGTCGAATTTTTTGGGTACAAAATTCCTACGTATTCCCAAATTATTCCAGCCCCTTCCAAATCTCCCGCCATCTTTAAATATGTCGCCAAGTTCATCCAAGGCTCATAAGCCAAACTGTTCTCTTTTATCAATGCCTTAACTTCTTCGATCTTGGTTTCAATCAAAATCTTATCGTCAAAATTAATACCCTGCGAAAAATTCACCTTGCGATTCAAATCCGGCGATTCCATGCCAACTCCGCTCTCGATAGGCAACTGCTCAATGACATAATTCTCCGTCGGCAAAACCTCATTCGTTGTTTTTTCTGAATAATTCAACGGTTTATTTTGATGATCAACTGTTTCTCCTTTCTCTCTATTAAAAAAATCAAAATACAGGACAACTGCCACGCCCGCCAAGACAATCAAAACAAAAATTATCTTCACTGGATTTTTTCCCATTAAAATATTTTATCACAATGTTAAAAAAACAAGCAAAGAAAAACCGCCACGCCTTTCGGCGGGCGGTTTTTCCCGACTCCAGCATCGTCTTATAAAAGACAAAGCTGGCACAAGTAGTCAATTTATTAGTTTGATCGAGTCTGGATTACACCGCTTGAAGGCAAGCCCGGGACTCCATAACCGCTGGCCCAGTCGTTGTTTGACGTGGCTGAAGAGGTTGTAGAGTTCGGAGACCAGAGGAATGATTGGCTCGTTCCCGAGTCAACCGTAGTAGCCGCCACTGTGTTGTAAGCTGGCCACATCCACTGATAGCTATAGCTGTTTGCATAAGCCGAGTCTCCATTCAGAGTCGCCGTCACCGAAGCACCTGTTGTCACACCGGATACTGAGCCACGAAGCTCAAAGTAATAGGTCTGACCGGAAGGCACTTGGATAGTGGTCGTTGCGGAACCAGAAGTTTGAACGTATATCGGGAAGGTCGGCGAACTGGATGAAGGCGTGTAATTAGCCGCCTGAACCTGACCGCCAGAAGAAACCCCGCTAATTGCCTGAGAGTAAGAGGAATCGGTATAACCGAACAAATTAATGTTCGTGACCGAAGCTGTTACTGTAGCAACGTTGAATTCAAACTTGGCAATACCGACCGGACCCTTGCTGTTGGCCGTAACTTTGAAGCGGAGCAATCTGCCATCCGAAATGCCGGATGAAGACAAAGTGTCCTGAGACAAAGTCGGGAATGATTTCATCATTCTCAAGCCCGCAACAGCGGTGCTTCCAGTGGTATAAATCGTCTCTCCGGATTCAGCGCCAGTTCCTTCTCCATTCAAGTAATCAAGAACGATCCACTTGCCTGAAGATGTAGCCGCTTGGGAAGAACCGATTTCCGCCAAATCAACTTTAACAGTCAATATCTTGTCAGTGTCTTTCGACATCTGAACCGAAGTGCTTAGAGAAGTGCTTAGAGATGAAGTGGCGGTCGTGTTGGCGCCAGTGAAAATCGCTTCGCCAACTTTCGTGCCTCCGTCCCAAATCGTAACCTTAGCCAAATCTGACGCAGAGCTTGAAGCCGTCTTGGTAAGTTGCAAACCGAGCTTGGTCAAATTGACCGGCTCGTTTGAAGCGCGGAACTTGAATATTCCCGCAACTTGCTCGGCTGTGCCTGCAGCGGCAAGAGCGTAAGACGGGCTGGAAGCGTCCGTAGAAACGGCAAGCGACCCGCCGCCTATCTGCATGTTTTGGCCAGTAGCTGAAGTCACACTTTCCGTAACTTCAGAACCGGAAACAACTCCAGTCGGAACCAAGTTGGCCGCAGTGTCAGTTATGCCCCAAGAATAGGTATAGCCATCAACCGCCGAGGTTGAGACATTACACTTCAAAGCCAAGACCTTTACCGTGCCCTTTGGAATAACCAATGCCTGGTCAAAGGTGAAGGTGTGTTCATTCGGGCTGGTCGAAGTGTCATCAGCCGGATTTACAACAGTGGAGTTAAGAGGTGTGCCACCATCGTATATGCGGCAACCGCTCAAGTACATCTCTGTGTCAACGGTGCCGAAGGTCAATTGGGCTTTCATTGAAGAAACCCGAAGATCCTCTCCGGATTGCGAAGCGTCAAACTGGTAATTGGCAAACAATCTCTCTGTACCACCTGCGACTATTGTCTGAGCCGCCGGAGTCGGAGAAACTGTGACAACCAAAGAACCTGATTTGACCGTCATCGTGTTCATTGAGAACGCGCCGTTGGTCAAAGTGATCGTATTTCCAGTTACCAAACCGGTAACATTTGTCCACTGGCTTGAAGGCGTGGAGGACAAAGTGTAAGCGGTGTTGTTAGAAACAGTTGTCGCAACTTTACCCTTGACAGTGTAAACCTTCTTTCCGACAGGGAAAGTAACCGTGTCGGTGAAAGTCACCTTATCAACGTTGGCTGAACTATATACCGCATCAACTGGACCGGCCACAACAGCTCCATTCTGATCAACGATTGTAACGTTGGTCAAAGAGCCGTAAGAACCGGAAACGGTTGAAGTTGCAATAGTGAAGATCATCTGTTGAACAGAAATCGGTTCGCCCTTTATGTCAGTCTCAAATCCGCCAAGAACCTGATTTTGGACACCAACAGCGATATTCTGAGCCTGAACAGCCGAAGACTTGGTGATAGCTGTGGCTGAACCAGCTGTGACTGTAACAGTCGAAGACTGGATCCAAGGATTGGAAATGGTGAAAGTAGTGGCTGTACGAGAGCCGGTCGAAACGCTTCCGGAACCAGCCGGAGGCGTTATGCCGTAGCCGTAGGTCTCACCAGTCAAATAGACGTCAGTCGTCTTGAAGACGTCAAACTGGATTGTCCTGCCAGCCGCGCTAGTGCCAACTATATCGCCTGATACCCAAATATCCTTTGAAGTACCTTTATCCATCAATATGCCACCAGGAAAAGTTGAGGTGTAATACTTACCATCGGAAGAAACTGTTACTGGGTAAGCTACTCCGTCAATATAAGTCTGGACATTAGCGAAATCGCCGGAAGCAACTGAACCAGACTGGTACCAGCGAACGCTCCACAAGCGAACTTTTTCTGTCGAACCCGCTGTCAACCGGAAACCGGTAAACTTGTAAGCGGTTGTTCCGACTTCCTTGCTGACTCCGGAATTCGGGTCATAACTTGAAGTGCCAAGCGTGACCGAACCAAGAGACAAGGTCGCGTTTATGGTGTGAGCAGCGCCAGTCAAAGGCAATGAGCCAGTGACAACCGCGCCGTTTGTGTTAACTCCTACTACAGTCAATGAAGCAACCTGACCAGCAGAAACCGTGGCGGCAGCCGCCATGTTTCCAGCGATGGTCACCACTTTTGAAGTGCCCGCCTTTATTGTAAACGGAGTGCCAACATTGGCCTGATGATTTGAATTGAAAGTTTTAGCATCGCCGATTTGGATACCATCTTCATCCAAGAGAACTACTCCGGAGAAGTTGGTGTCAACAGCGAGACCTGTTCTCTCAACCGTTACTGAATTGATTGTGACATCGCCGTCATTTCCAGCCGTCAATCTAACCTTGGTGAAAGGAACTCTGGCAGCGCTGGCAGGAGCAAGTGAAGCGCCAGGTTGACCCGGGTCGCCCACTGACAAGCCAGTTCCAGCCGGAGTAACCGGGGTCGTCCCAGTTCCCGTTCCTGTTCCGCCGGAAACACCTCCAGACATCGCGCTTAATTTTGCGCGAGTGGCAGCGCCGACAAAACCGGTCCCGGTCGTCAAACCAACCGGAGTAAGAACTTCAGAGGCATACTTGTTCTGGAATTTAATAACCGCAGCCTTGGTCGCCGGACCAAAAGACGAAGTCTCATTGCCCGGTGAACCGGCTCCAACGGTGGCGACTCTCGTCGCCGCATCCATATTCAAGACTTTCTGAAGTTGCATCACGTCAGCGCCAGTGTCTCCCTGCTTCAAATTGCGAGTGAAGACATATCCAGTGCCACCCGTGCTGGGGGTCGAAGGAGTAGTCGGGGTGCCACCAGACAACGACGTTTGCACGTTGTTGATTGTAGCTTGATCAGCACCAAACGATCGAAGCAATCCGATGATTGAATCGATTTGGCTCTGAGTCAAAGCTGCGGCATCCGCGGTATTCACTCCCACAACTCCGACAACGGAGAGAACGAGAGCGACTCCGACGAAACCAGCAAAAAGCTTTTTGTTTCGTAAACTCATGTCAATAATTAACTTCTAAATTTTCAGCGTCCCAAGAATTTTTAAAATCCTCAGGTTCGCTTCCGCGGACATCCCCTTCCGGAGATTTTTAGTTTCGACAAAAACTAACTGCCCGCGCTACTACTAATACTATTTCAAAACTCTCCGGCAGATTTATACAATCAACCGAAAAGCTTACGACTTTTTCAAACTAATCCGACTTTTTCGAATAAATCAAAAAGCCAGAGTTAGCGCCAAAAAAGAATGTTGTAAATTCTGTCTAATCAGAAAAAACAAACGGAAAAAGGATTTTCTGAATTTTTCTCTCTATTGTTTTTTCAACGTACCAAACCCTGCTGTAAGCCTAGAAAATTTGCCAAAAAAGCAAATAAAAAGGCTAAAAATCTTCCACGCAAGCATATTATATGTCTTGCGACAAACCCTGCAAAACAGTATTGTGGATAACTACAAAATAACGGGTTTTGGCCCGTTTAGCAATCACTTTTTATTTGCCGATTTTGTAATCATCCAGCTTGGCTATTATTGCATAAAGCAATGTATAAGTCAATTCACAATTTTAACACTTTAAACAAAGTGTAAAAGCTCAAAAAAGCGATGAAAAATAACAACGAATTGACAAAAATTCGTTTTTATTAAATTTTAGACAACCTTCAATCTGCGCCGGAAAAGGCTCTCCAAGCAAAGATTGCATTGTTGAATAACCACTTTTTTATAGCAATGGAAAATTTTTAGGTCAGGCGTTTGGGTCAAAATATAGAGTCCAACGCTTTTCGCCCTCTTTTTTCAGTTTTCCGACAGAAACTAACCTGGTAAGTTCCCTTTGAACAGTTTTTTCGCCAACACCCGGAAGAAGAACTGATATACTTTTAACAGACATTTTCTTGCCCCCAAAGAAAAAAGACATTATTTTTAATTCCCTTTCGTTTTTATCGGACATTCTTATTATTCTTTTTCTGGAATAAACACCTTCACCATATTTTTTCTTGACCTCACTACTAGCCACTATGTCCATATTTTCATCAACAATTTGTCCGTTATTTTCTGTCTTTTTATTTGTTGAAAGAACATTATTCTCGTAATTGTCTTTTATATTAATGTCCTTTACAGATTTGTCCTTTAACAACCCCCCTCTACTCATCCTCTCGTCAGAACTGCCGACATCAAAAAACGATGGGGTTAACGTTGTCATTCCGTCTTTGTCCTTTATTTTGTCTGAAACAATATCAGACAAAGACCTCAATTCGGACATAATTAACAAATAATTCGACTCCCCTATTAGCAAAGAGACAAAAGCTGTCTCGATAAAAGACATCAACTGAATGTTCTTGTCTTTTATGTTCCGCAAAAAGGTCTTTTTTACTTCATTATTTTCTGCGTTATTTATTTTAAAAGACATTTCTAACACAACTATAGACGTTTCTCTTGCTCTCATTCTCAAAGGTTCCAATGAATCTATATGTTTTGTTATCAAATGAACAGCTTGATTGATTCTTAAGACTTTTTTAAAAAGAAATAGGTTAAAAACATCAGAAAAACTCTCCTCTATCTTTTGATCTTTTACGAGACCCCACTCTGACATTGTCTTTATAAGATTCTTAGACATTTTTCATTTTGAATTTTTTTTCCTTTATTTTAAAAAGGTATCCGATGATTAAACTAGATTGTGTCCATTATAAAGCTTGCGTGCGCACTTACAACATTGAATATTCCGGCTACTTCGTGTTGTTGTATTTTACAATTCGAAAATAAAAAGGATCGTTCGTTGCCCCATCTTCAAAACTCGTCGCGAAGTATGATTATTTTAATTAATCAAAAATGATAAATTTTACCGAATAGCATGTTGAAAATTACAATTTGAACTTTTGTTGTGATATTATTTATGAATGGCAAGAAAAAAACGCGGTATTGTTGATGAATTTCTGGGCTTCAAGAAAGAAACCGTGGACGGCATTTTAGGAGTAGCCCTTTTAGTTATCTCTTTGGTCCTAATTTTGTCAGCGATTGATAAGGCTGGAGTGGTCGGCAATTATATTTTTACCTACCTTTCAAAAACTCTTGGAATTGGGTTTTATTTGCTACCCACCGTCCTTATCATGCTCGGCGTCTCTTTTTTAAGAAACTCTGAAAACCGCCGTCTGCCAGCAATAAAAACCCTTGGCTCAGCCGTCTTTTTTTTCGCCGGATTGGGTCTTATAGATATCGTCGCCGGTAAGGGCGGTGTTGTCGGTAAATTTACCGCTTTTCCATTTCTGAAACTATTTGACGTTTACGCCGGAATAATAATATTGGGCGCTCTCCTTTTAATGTCCATCTTGGTTATATTCGAAACGCGTCTGACAATGGAACCATTAATCGCTTTATTTGGTTTATTGAAAAGATTTTTCAGCAGAAAAAAAACAGACTCCGAACAAAATACCGAAACAGAAGAAAACGAGACAAATTCGGATGAATTTGAAGAAGAAACTGATGAAGACGACGACCTTGCGGTAGAAAATCCGGAAAAAGAAAGAAGCGATGAAGATTCTGGCGCTTATGTCAGGCCAATTAGGACTGAAAAAAATCAGGTTGATGATTTTAGAGGTTTTCGTTCTTTTGGTCGCGCTTACACTCCGCCACCGCTATCTCTGCTTGAACGAGACAGTGGAAAGCCAATTGCCGGCGATATAAAAGCTAATGCGAACATAATAAAGAGAACCCTTCAAAATTTTGGAATATCCGTGGAAATGGACGAAGTTTCAATAGGACCATCAGTGACAAGATACGCCTTAAAGCCGGCTGAAGGGGTTAAACTTTCAAAAATTGTCGCTCTCCAAGACAACTTATCCTATGCTTTGGCCGCTCATCCAATCCGTATTGAAGCGCCAATTCCTGGAAAATCTTTGGTCGGCATTGAAATGCCTAACAGTTCAAAATCAACAGTCGGGTTAGCTTCGATGTTTTCTTCCGACGAATACCAACAATCGGATAAACCTCTATTGGTTTCTCTTGGAAAAGCCATCTCCGGCAAGGCTCATTTCGGTAATCTTTCTAAAATGCCCCATCTTTTAATTGCCGGCGCAACCGGGAGCGGAAAATCAGTCACGATCCACACCATAATAAATTCTCTTATATTCAGAAATTCTCCGGACAATTTGAAATTTATTATGATAGACCCGAAAAGAGTTGAGCTTACTCTTTATAATAAAATACCGCACCTTTTGACCCCAGTTATCACCGAAGCAAAAAAAACAATCCTGGCCTTGAAATGGGCGGCTAAAGAAATGGATAGACGTTATGAAATACTGGAAAACAATTCTGTCCGAGACATAGATTCTTATCATAAAAACGTTCTGGAGCCCGCTCTTAAAAAAGAACCCGATGAGGGAGAGGAAAATTCCCCAGATCTTATGCCTTATATCGTGATCGTAATAGATGAATTGGCTGATATAATGTCAACTTATCCAAGAGAACTTGAAGCGGCAGTCGTTCGGCTAGCCCAAATGAGCCGAGCGGTCGGCATACATCTAATACTTTCAACCCAAAGACCATCGGTCAATGTTATAACCGGCCTCATAAAAGCAAACGTCCCGGCCCGTATTGCCCTGCAAGTTTCTTCTCAGATAGATTCTAGAACAATTTTGGATACCGGCGGGGCGGAAAAACTTCTTGGCGCCGGTGATATGCTTTACTTAGGCGGAGATATGGCCAAACCGCTTCGTATTCAATCAGCTTTTGTAAGCGAGTCCGAAGTAAAAAAAGTAACAAAATACTTAAAGGATGCATACATAGATGAAGTGCCAAGTGAAATAACGCTAACCGGTGATGTGTCTTCAGACAACGGACCTTCAATTTTTAACTCTAATATGGAAGATGAAAATGAAGAAATTGACGATGATTTGTATGAATCCGCCAGAGAAGAAGTGATAAAAGCCGGCAAAGCCTCAACTTCTTATATCCAGAGAAAACTTCGAGTCGGTTATTCAAGAGCTGCCAGACTAATGGATATTTTGGAAGAAAAAGGCGTTATCGGACCCGCTGACGGCTCAAAACCTAGAGAAGTGATAATCCGAAACGAAATTGATAACAATCCTTCTCAGGAAGAAAATTCTCCACAATGAGACCTCTGCCAAAATTATGGCTTTCAATCTTTGGTGGATTAGTATTGGTGATCACCTTAGTTGTCTACATTTATCTGCAAAGTCGAGACTACATCTTGGGCCCAAAAATTTATGTAAGATACCCGCCTGAAAACGCCTCAGTTTTCGGTCCAAGTGTTGAAATTCGAGGAGAAACAAAAAGAATAAACTCTATTTCATTGAACGAAAAACCAATATTTGTCAATTCTGAAGGAAAATTTAAGGAGAAATTGCTCCTTCCGGATGGCTATAATATAATAAAATTTGAGGCTAAAGATCGTTTCGGCAAAAGAACAGAAAAATTATTAGAGTTCACCGTAACTAGCACGCCGGTGAAAATAATCCAAGAATAAAATGGCTTTTAAAAAGGTAAAAACGGCTAGATCAGAAAAATCTGAAGAAAATAATAGAGCAGTAGAAGACACGATAGCGGCTATAAAGACAAAATTCGGAGAAGAAGCCATCATGAAACTCGGTGAAAAACCGAAAGTCGGTATCGACGCGATTCCGACCGGTTCTATCGGACTTGATGCGGCTCTTGGTGTAGGAGGATTGCCGAGAGGACGGATAATAGAAATATTCGGCCCAGAATCAAGCGGAAAGACCACTCTGGCCCTTCATGTTGTTGCAGAAGCTCAAAAAAAGGGCGGGATCTGCGCTTTTATTGACGCTGAGCACGCAATGGACCCGGAATATTCAAAAAAGATTGGAGTGAAAATAGATGATCTACTTATTTCTCAACCAGATACCGGCGAACAGGCCCTAGAAATATGTGAATCGTTGGTCCGTTCAGGAAAAATCGATGTTGTTGTCGTTGACTCAGTGGCCGCCCTAACTCCTAAAGATGAAATCGAAGGCGACATGGGCGCCCAACATGTCGGGAAACAAGCCCGTCTTATGTCCCAAGCTCTTCGCAAGCTAACCGCCATCGTCGCCCGATCGAAAACAATAGTTATATTCATCAACCAAATTAGAATGCAGATAGGCATCATGTTTGGTAATCCAGAAACAACACCAGGAGGAAAAGCTCTAAAATTTTACACTTCTGTTCGGCTCGATATCAGACGAATCGCTCAAATAAAAAAAGGTGAAGATGTAGTTGGAGGAAGAGTTCGGGTTAAAGTTGTAAAAAATAAAGTTGCCGCCCCATTCAAACAAACTGAATTCGATCTTATGTATAACGAGGGTATATCCCGCGAAGGAGAAATCATCGCTCTTGGTGAAAAATTTGGGATTATAAAAAAAACTGGATCATCCTACGAACTTCCTTCTTCGGACGGTAAAACCGAATCGCTTAAATTGGGTCGCGGATACGACGCCACCCGAGTGTTTCTCAAAGAAAACTCAAAATTGGAAAACGAGATTTTGAAGTCGATTAGGGAAAAATTAGAAGAAGTGTAGAAAACTTCTGTTGAACTTCGTCGTATTCAATGGCTCCTAAATTTAAAAAACCAAAACCTCATTTGAAAATTTTTTCTAAACGAACACAAAGAAAGTTCCAGAACAAATTGGCAACTTCATTTTCTATTTTTTAATCTTGTCTGACCGTCAAGGCCTTAGCGCAAACAAAAATCATAATTCGTAAATCAACATCTTAATCTTATTATTTACTGCTTATAATTACGCTATAGCAT
>CAZFCM010000008.1:0-13941 GCA_964517725.1 uncultured Candidatus Saccharibacteria bacterium
TGAGTATGGGTTCGTGAGAAAGATGAGAAAGCCACCATTGCCAAAGTGGCGAAGATCAGAGCTTGAATCAGGCCGACAAATATTTCAAGCCCTAAGAATGGTATTGGAGCGATAAAAGGAATTAAAAAGGCGATTATGGTCAGGAGAACTTCTCCGGCAAAAACATTTCCAAACAACCGAAAAGACAGAGATATTATTTTTGAAATTTCACCGATTATTTCTAAGATTCCTTGAAAAGCGTCAATTGGCCCCTTGAAATTGATGAATTTTGAAAAATGCTCTTTTAGGCCGACAGAAACAAGTCCGTATATATGACTTAGAAAAACCGCAATAATGGCTAGAGCGATAGTCATATTAAGGTCGGAATAAACAGAGCGGAACAGAGGCACTAATTTTTCTTCGCCATGGGATATCTCATTAATGCCAATAGAACCGACTCCAGGCAGGATTCCTGCCCAATTGGCCAATAGAACATAAATAAAAATAGTTGCCACAATTGGAAAAAATCTTTCGGCGGTCTTACGATCGCCAGCAACTGTCTCAAAGAATGATAAAAGGGTTTCAATCACAGTTTCGGCCGCCGTTTGGATTTTTCCGGGCACATCTTTTATTTTCTTTGAAATAAAAAAAGATCCGATCGAAAGGAAGATGACCACGATCCAAGAGGTAAGCAAAGAATTTGTTATTGGAAAGTCGCCAATATGAGCGATTGTTTCCGGCACTATCGATACATGAACCATGGGCGACATCTTACAAAAAGTTTGGCGCAAAGGCAAACTTCTTGGAATCCAAAAGTTTCAGTTTGGCCAAAATTTTAAATTCCAAAATTTTAGATTTTCTATAGAATTTCTCTGACTTTTTTGTATATCAACCAACTTGAAATTATTATTGAAATCAAGATTCCCGCCAGAAGCAACCATGGCGAAGTTCCCCAAGCTTTATCGGCAAAACGTCCAATTAAAGCGAAGGCTACGATTGGAACAGCAATGATGTAGCCTAATTCTCCGGCCAGAGCCCAAGCTTTAAAATTTTTAAGAACCTCTTTTTTTTCTTGATCTTTTTCCATTATTTTTAGTTGATCGGGCTGATATTTTGGCAAGTTAATCAAAACGGCCGACCAATGACTTTTTCTAAGATTTCTTTTACCGAATTTATCGGTATTGAAAAACTTATACTATTAGAGCCGACGGCCGTAGCCACATTTACGCCTATCACTTTTCCATTTATGTCTACAAGCGGACCGCCGGAATTGCCTAAATTTATGGCGGCATCCGTCTGAATCACGCCGGATAATGTTTCTTTTAAACCTTGACCTTCGGCATTTATAGTCCGGTTTAATCCTGAAACTATTCCAATAGAGACAGAATTGTCATATTCACCAAGAGCATTGCCTATAGCAATTACTGTTTGGCCAAGCTTGGCTTCTTTTGAATCGCCTAGAGTCAAAGCTTTAAAACTTTCGCCAACAACTTTCAAGACGGCTATGTCTTGTACAGGATCGCGATACAAAACAAAAACCTGCTTGCTTTTACCGTCCGGAAGGAAAGCGGCATAGGAAGCGACTTCATCAATGACTACGTGCTTGTTGGTTATTATAAACCCGTCTGTTGTCACAAAGAATCCCGTGCCGGCGCCGACTCGTGTCCTTTCCGTGCCTTTTTGGCGAAGGACTGGTATTTGGAAATTAAAATTTTTAAAATAAGGATCGTCGCCAAAAGGATTTTGATATACAACTTCTATTTTCGGCATATCTTTAGTGGCAACAATTGAAACGACTCCGGGTGCGACTTTAGCCACAGCGGCAGTCACTAATTCTTCCTGAGTTTTTTCTTTTACGGCCTGTCGGTTTTCTATTTCTTTTAAAGAGCTTGCCACTTTTTGATTTTCACCGGTAATGGCGATTATTTTTTCTTCAAGAACGGCAATTTGTTTTTCTAGGCCGACAGTTTTTTGTTTACTGACGGAGACAACCTCGTAGACTGATTTTTCAAGATAAGAAATTTTTTTAAAGATTGAAAAAAATGAAAAAGTCGCAATTGCTAAAAATGTCACAAGGAAAAGCGTAAGCGCAATTCGGTTGGCAATTTCTCTTTTTCCGCTCATAATCGCAATTGTAGTGATAAAAAACCTAAAATCAATCGGCTTGCTCGCTTTGTTTTTTCTGTTAATATTTTGCCGTGGTAAATAAGGCTAAAAAAACAAAAACAACAAAAGAGGTAAAAAATGGTTGGGGGGAAGTTGCTGGCTGGTACGGGGAGATGATCGAGAGAGACGGAAGCTATCAGAGAGATCTCATTTTACCTAATATTCTTAGACTTTTATCGATTCATCCGGGTGAACGAGTTTTAGATTTGGCTTGTGGTTCCGGATTTTTTTCCAGAGAAATGACAAAAATTGGTGCCGAAGTTTCAGGTGTGGACATTTCTGCCGGACTGATTGAAGAAGCTAAGCGTAGATCAGTGGGTGGACAGGAAAAATATTTTAAGGTCCCAGCCGACAACCTTTCCGTTTTTTCCGATGGTATTTTTGATAAATCGGTGATTATTCTTGCTATTCAAGATGTGGAAAATGCGCCCGGCGCTTTTAGGGAAGTAGCCAGAGTTTTGAAATCAGAAGGAACATTTTGTTTGGTCATAAATCATCCGGTTTTTCGTATTCCCGGCCGTTCAAGATGGGAAAATGACGAAGAATCCGGAGTACAATACCGCAGAGTTGACGAGTATATGTCCGAATCAAGAATAAAAATCAAAGTTCATCCCGGAGAAGAAAAATCAGCCTTTACCGTTCATTACCATAGGCCATTGCAATTTTATTTCAAATTTTTGGAAAAAGCCGGTTTTTGTGTTTTACGTCTTGAAGAATGGGTGTCCGAAAAAAAGAGCGAACCGGGTCCTCGGGCAATAGCTGAGAATAAAGCGCGAAGGGAGTTTCCGCTTTTTATGGCGATAATTGCCAAGAAGTTTCAATATCCGTTAATTGATAAAAAGATCTAAAAAGAACCGATAGAATATTTTCGGAGTGTAGTATAGTGGCAGTATACACCCATGGGGTGGGTGTGGTCCGGGTTCGATTCCCGGCACTCCGAACGAAGTGAGGAGGCAAGCAAGCCAACGATTTGGCTTGCGACGGGAATCGAAGCCCGATTGAGCTTTTTTTGAGCGAAGCGAAAAAAAACCAATCGGGGTACTGCTCCTGTAAGGAGAGATTCCCGGCACTCCGAACGAAGTGAGGAGGCAAGCAAGCCAACGATTTGGCTTGCGACGGGAATCGAAGCCCGATTGAGCTTTTTTTGAGCGAAGCGAAAAAAAACCAATCGGGGTACTGTTCCTGTAAGGAGAGATTCCCAGCGCATTGTCATATTTAAGATGAGGCGTCAGAGGGTGTCTTTTAAAGTAAGAGAATACCTAAGACCCATGAACATAATTAAGCCGAGAACTATGAAAAGCGAATTGTAATTTATGAATTGAAGAAGGCCGGTGGCAATAAGTGGCGCTACTATGTAAGCCAAAGGTCTCGTCATTCGGAAAAGACCAACGATTTCCGGCGTACTTTCCCGATTTTTTTTAAAGAAATAAGTTTCGTTCATAACTTCAATTGTACTGGCGCCAATTCGAGTGAGAAGCAACATTGAAGTCCATAACCAGAAATCCGGCGTTGGAATAAAAGCTATCAAAATTGTGGAGACAGCAATGATTAAAAAGCCGGCAGTGAGCATCTCTTTTTCACCCCAACGTTCGTCTGCTAACCTGCCGAGAGGCGCTTCAAGCAGGGCGAATGGAAAAAGCATGATGGTAAACATCACTCCTATTTCTTGCCAAGAGAATTCCATAAAAGTTTTTAGATATATCGGCGTGTATATAACCATCCAGGCATAAAAGAATTGCAATAGGAAATTTGAAGCCAGAATTTTATATGTACTTCGGTGCTTGGGTAGATCTTTTATGATTTTGTATATCGTAACATTTTGATATTTTGAATCTTTAAATCGCTTCATATTTTCGGTAATGAGAAGCAAGACTGGGACGAAAACGACCAGAGAGGCGGCATAAACATATTTGTAGTTTCCGTTGAACATTATGAGACCGGCTAAAATCGGAGCTATTATCCAGGCGGTACTGTATATGCTCAGAAATGTGCCTCTAATAGTTCCAGTTGAACTGTCTTCTGAGTAGGTCTCTAGAAATATATCAATACTGAAAGCCAGAATTATTGAAGACACATCAAAAATTATGAAAAGAGTGGTCAAAACAAACGGGTTTTTGGAAATTATCAGGCCAAACAAAGATAATATTGAAATGGAAGCAAGAACAGAGGCGATTTTATAATCGCCGTATTTTTTCAACCATTTGCCGATTGAAGCAAAAACTGCGATGGCGATAAAAGAGGATATCGTAAAAATAACTCCGACAGATTTGGTGCCGATAAATTGGGAAAGAAATTGGGAATTTATGTAGGCTGGCAGAGCGGCCGAAAGGCCGAAGAAAAAGCCGATCATGTATATAGCCTCAAAAATACGTCGACGGCCAAGAAGAGTGGTCATACGAATATTCTAACCTATGTTTGCTTCCACCGCACGATTTTTTTTGGAAAAATAGCTTTTTTTAAAAAAAATCGTGCGAGGATAATGGACGGATGGATAAAATAAAGTTTAAACTCCTATAAGGACGGGGATAACTATTGGTCTTTTGTTTGTTTTTTGGAAAAGGAATCTTGATAAATTGTCAGTCAGGATTTCTTTTACATAATCGAAATTTATCGGTCTCATGCCGGCCGTGGTGTCTTCTACGGTTTTCTTTATGATTATCCGTGCTTGTTGCAGAAGATCTTGGGATTCGCGGAGATAAACAAAACCGCGGGAAATTATATCGGGCGATTTTTTCAGTTTACCAGTCGAGGAATTTATTGAAGCAACTATTACGAACATGCCGTCTTCGGCTAACATCTGTCTGTCTCGGATTACCACTTCTTGAACATCACCGACCGCGAAACCGTCAACCATCATAAAGCCTTCGGCCGCTTTTTCCTTCAGGGTTGTGATTTTTTCTCCTTTGTCTCGAATTTCGATTATTGAGCCATCATCGGGTACGACAATGTTTTCAGCGGGCATGCCGATAGATTGAGCCAATTCTTCGTGTTGGCGAAGCATGTAGTGGGTGCCATGAATAGGAATAAAAAATTTAGGCTTCAATTTTTTATGGAGCCATTCTATTTCTCCTCGATTAGCGTGGCCGGTTGAATGAACATATAAGTCCGAAGTCCGGTAATGGAGGATTTTGGCGCCAGCTCTGGATAAGTTATCTTTTAGTTTTTGGACGGTTCGTTCATTTCCTGGAATTATCGAGGACGATAAGACAACCGCGTCCCCCTTTTTTATCTGAATTGATTTATGATTTTTACTAGCAATGCGCATTAAAGCGGCAAATTCTTCACCTTGGGCGCCGGTTGCCAAGACAACGATTTTATCCGGAGGATAATTGTTTATTTCATCGCTAGGAATTATTGTTCCTTTTTTCGGCGATATTATTCCGGCTTCGATGGCGATGTCTATATTGGTTTTCATACTTCGACCTTCCACCACGATTTTCTTTCCCATTTGTTCGGCCACGTTAATTATTTTGGTCATTCTTTCGAATTGTGATGAAAAGGTTCCTATAATCAGCCGACCAGACGCCTTACCGATTATTTCTTCAAGGGTTTTATGAACCAATCTCTCCGGCGTGGAGAAACCCGGATTTTCAATATTGGTCGATTCAGCGAGCAGGAGCAGTATTTTTTCTTTTTCAAATATAGAATATTCCGCTTCTTCTTTTTCTTCGACTATGCCGTTTTCGTGCGAAAGCTTGAAATCGCCTGGAGTGACTATCAGGCCGTAGGGAGTTTCCACGATTATACCCATCGAATCGGGAATTGTGTGGGTGACAGAAAAGAACTTGATTTTCAGATCGCCGATTCTTATTGATTCGTTTTTTTCAACGACCCGGATATCGAGTTTGGGTTGGTCGGGAAATTCAAATTGACGTTTCTCTATCATCAAACTTGTCAATTTTCGGGTGTAAAGCGGGGGATTGCCTATCCTGCCCATTATATAAGGGATACCACCGATATGGTCCAAATGACCGTGGGTGATTATGATCGCCCTTATTTTTTCTTTTCTTTCTTCAAGATATTTGGTGTTCGGCAGAATATAATCTATGCCCGGAGTATCGTCTTCAGAAAATTGAAGACCGGCATCGATAATGAAGATGTCATTTTTATATTCAATGGCGGTCATATTTCGGCCGATTTCTTCGACTCCGCCGAGAGGCATTATTCTGATGGCATCGCCAAGCGGAGGTGGTATAGATTTTGTGCTTTTTTTGTCTGACGATTTTTCGGGACTTGCAGATTTAGTGGTCCGCATCCGATTTTCGGTGCCCCGGCTTTTTCCCGGCAATCTTCTAAAGCTATGTTTCGGACGACGATCTCTTGTGTGGTTTGTCGAGATGTTCGAACGACCTAAAAAATCTGACGAAGAATTTTTTTTCAATGAGGCGGTTTCGACAATATTTTGGTCGGCAATGAATGTTCTGATTTCCGGCCTTTGTTTTTCCATTTTACGGAATGTCCGGTTGGTGGCCGGTCTTCGTTGAAAGTTTCTTTCCATTTTTTTATTTGTTAATTTTTATACTAGTTGAGGCAATTGGGTCCAAATCTGAAATTTCAAGCTCTTGAGACGGTGGATAGACATTGATTATTGGCTTGTCCGGCGACATAAAATTCCAAACTCTTTCTCTTTCCACATGCCACTCTTTTATGCCCGAAAACCTTTCATATGGTGTTGATATTGCTGTCGAAGTGAAGCCTAAAACTTTTTTAGGAAAAATATATAGATAATCGGGCGCGTAAAGAAAGACGGCCGGAAAATCGGCGGTTATTTCCGCGTATATATCGTTCACAATTTTTTCCTGCTCTTCAGCGTTTTTCGCCAGATTTAGGTTTTCAATCATTTTGTCTACTTTGCTGTTCGTATAAAGGGCGATGTTATAACCCGGATCGTTTCTTTGCGAAGAGTGCCAGAAAGCGAATAGATCCGGATTTCGGCCTATTATCTGGCCAAAAAGAACGGCGTCGTATTTCCTAGGACGGATGATGTTCTGATGTAAATCATTTAGTTCGTACAATTTCAGCTCAACTTCAGCGCCTAATGTTCGCCAGTCGCTGATCGCAAGCTCGGCCGCTTTTTTTAGCTCCGGCACATTCGGAGCGGATAGTGTGAAAGATAAAATTTTTAAGGTCGAGCCTTTTTTTGTCTTTTCCTTTTTTTCCATTATGCCGGTCTCGGAATTCGGTGTCCAGCCGGCTTTTTGAAGAACTTTTCTGGCAGTAGCTATTCTTTCTGTCGAAGAGGCCAAAATTTCTTTTTCTTGATTTAGTGAACTGGAAGTTTCTTTTGGTAATGGACCGGAAAGAGTAGTTCCGTAGCCGTAAAGCACCTCATTGACTATTTTTTCTTTATCAAGAACCATATCTAGGCTTTGACGGACGGCTTTTTCAACGAAGACCGGAGATTGGTTTTGATTAAAGAAAATTCCGTAAACTCTGGGCAACTTAAGTCGCTTTATTTCTATCTCGGATGATTTTAGTTTTGCGGTTTCGTTCGGCGTTATGCCACCCATGCTTTCAATTTCCCCGCGACGCCAAGCGTTCATCATTTCTGTTTCGTTCGAATAAAGCCGGACAGTCAAATTTTTTATGTTTGCTGGCGAGGGCGAATATTTAGAAAAAGAAACCAAACGATAAGTGACAGGTATGTCTTTTTCATTTTTTTCTATCTTGGAAATTTTGTAAGGGCCAGAACCGACGGGGGAAATATTTTTCAAGCTGAAAGTGAATTCATCTGTGCCGGCATTTTTCCATTGGTTTTTAGGCAATATGCCAAGAGTCAGATTTTCCAAGAATGGGAAATATGGCCGATCGAGAATAAAAGAGACGACTTTTTCATTCACTTTTTCAACTCGGACACCTTCCCACTCAGCTCTTTTTGGGCTTTTGATGACCGGATCTTTGGCTTTCTCAACAGTAAAAATAACATCGTCGGCGGTTATCGGCGTTTTATCATGAAAAAAAGCCTCTTGTTTTATAGTGACGGTATAAACCAGACCGTCTTCTGAGATTTCTAAATTTTCGGCTAGATCGTTTACCAAGGAATTATCGGCTGAAGCGCGGAGTAAACCTGAAAATATCAAAGCAGACAAATCTCGATCGGCGTCGGAGGTGGCCAAAACGGGATTTATGAAGCGAGGCGAACCAATTATTCCTTCTGTGAGCGCTCCGCCTTTGGCGGGAACAAAAGATGTAAACATTCCGTTTAGTTTTGAGACAGCAGAAAAGGAACTCCACGCCATAATTGTGGCGAGAAAAAGAAAAATCGTTTTCTCACCGATGGTGAAATGTTCAAAAGCCTTCTGGGCTCGATTGAGGCCAGTGCCTTCCGATATTTTTTTTAGGAAATTGCTCATTAATTGGATAATTGAAGAAGTATGCCCAACGGGCGTTTTCTCTCAAAATTTAACGACAAAGCTAAAAGGGTAAAAAGTTTGGAAAGTGAAATGCGCTATTTTTATTTGAAGAGAAAACTAATGACGGCGGTTATTACAAACAAAACCGCTATCACGATTGTGGCGTTGAATATGGTTTTCTCCGAGCCTCGGCGAGAATGGAAGGCGGAACTGAAATTATCACCAAAAGCTCCTCCAAGGCCGGCTGCTGATTGTTGAAGTAAAATGCCGGCGATAAGTAGGGCGGAGAGGGCAATTTCGACATATGGTAAAAAAGGAATCAAAACTTGCATTGGAAAGAGGATAGCACAAACTATTTTTCAACGCAATTTTAACGTCGGAAACAGCGTGACGGAACTAAAATAAAGGAGAAAAGATGATCTTCACCTACAATTATAGCAAATTTAAAGGTAAAAGTCAATATCTTTACAGTCGGTAAAAAAGGGGGTTATAATGGCGCACCAAATTATTAGTTGTTCGCTTTTTACTCCCTACGTTTTTTTATAGAATTTTTATAGAATGTTTTTTGATCGGGGACGTTTAGCGGACGAATAAATTTTTTAATAGCATGGAAAAGAAAAACAAAAAAGAAAGCAATGTTTCCACAAACGGAAAAAGACTGAAGCCCCTTGGTGATCGGGTTCTCATAAAAGAAATAGACAGGAAGAAAGAAAACGAAACTAAATCCGGGATTATTATTCCGGAAACAGTGGATAAAGAAAGTGGTGCTCGCCGAGGCGAGGTTTTGGCGACTGGCGAGGGTCGGTTTGATGACGGTGTGCTTGTGCCGATGTCCGTCAAAACCGGCGACATCGTCCTGTTCCAATGGGGCGAAAAGATTACGATTGACAGCGAGGAGTATTGGATAGTCAGCGAATCCAATATATTAGCAGTAATCAAATAATGAGCTATGAGTAAAAAAATTGTTTTTAATGAAGATGCGAGGCGAGCGCTCAAAAAGGGCGTTGACGCGGTGGCTGATGCGGTCAAGATTACGATTGGTCCAAAAGGCAGAAACGTTGTTTTAGACAAGGGATATGGCAGTCCGACAGTCACAAATGACGGTGTTTCTATCGCTAAGGAAATAAGCTTAGCGGACAAGGTGGAGAATATGGGCGCCGAAATCGTTAAAGAGGTTGCCAACAAGACAAATGATACTGCTGGAGATGGCACGACCACGTCGGTGATTCTTACTCAAGCAATTTTCAGCGAAGGTTTGCGTCAGACGGCGATGGGCGTTGGGGCGATGGGCGTTCGACAGGGCATCGAACGAGCGACTGAAGAAGTGGTTAAAGGACTTAAGGAAATAGCTAAACCGATTAAAACCAAGGAGGAGATCAGACAAGTTGCGACCATATCGGCGGAGAACGAAGAAATAGGAAAAATAATAGCCGATACAATAGATAAAGTCGGTAAGGACGGCGTCGTGACAGTTGAAGAATCACAATCGCTGGGTGTCGATTCGGAAGTGGTCCAAGGTCTTCAGTTCGACAAAGGGTATGTTTCTCCTTATATGATTACAAATGCGGAGAGAATGGAGGCGGAATATCAGGATCCGGCTATTTTGCTGACGGATAAGAAAATTTCAAATATAAAAGAAATTTTGCCACTTTTGGAAAAATTAGTTCAGGTTGGGAAAAAGGAGCTTGTTATTGTGGCAGAAGAAGTTGAAGGCGAGGCTCTGGCGACCTTTGTTGTCAACAAACTCCGCGGGGCTTTTTCTGTTTTGGCTGTAAAAGCGCCGGGTTATGGAGACGCTAAAAAAGAACAGCTTGCCGATATTGCCGCGACTGTTGGCGCGAAAGTCGTTTCCGAAGATCTCGGTTATAAGCTGGAAAGTGTCGGGCCGGAAGTTTTGGGTAGAGCTGGCAAGGTTGTCGCTGATAAAGACAAAACCACAATTGTCGGGGGCAAAGGAAAAAAGTCGGAAATTGACGCTCGGATTGCCCAGCTTAAAAAACAGAAAGAGGCGAGCGATTCCAAGTATGATACGGAGAAGCTGGAAGAAAGGATCGCCAAGCTTTCTGGCGGAGTGGCGGTTATTCGTGTTGGCGCCGCAACAGAGACGGAAATGAAATATTTGAAACTCAAAATAGAAGATGCGGTTAATGCAACCAAGGCGGCCATAGAGGAAGGCATTGTTTCCGGAGGCGGTGTGGCTTTGATTAAGGCGGGCGAGCGGGTTTCAAATCTAATAAAGACCGAGAAGGGCAAAGAGGCGAAAGGGGGCGAATTGATTAGGCAGGAAGCGATTATCGGTTATCAAATAGTTTTAAAAGCGTTGGAATCTCCGCTCAGACAAATTGCCGCCAATGCCGGAAAAGATGACGGGTCAGTTATTGTTGAAGCGGTGAAAAAAGGTAAAGGTAATTATGGTTATGACGCCAAAAGAGATGAAATGATTGAGGACATGATAGCTAATGGCATTGTTGATCCGGTCAAAGTTACGAGGCTTGGCATAGAAAATGCTGCGAGCGCGGCTTCTATTTTGTTGACGACTGAGGCGGCGGTTGCGGATTTACCCGAGGAAAAGAAAGATCACGGACATTCTCCGATGCCGGAATATTAAATTGAAGGGACAAATTTTTAAAAACAGGCGCGCTCACTAAAAGTGAGCGCGCCTGTTTTCCGAGGGAAAGGCTTGCCACGAGGATGGGACGGGTGGCAAACTTTATTTAAATTTATCAACCTTTCCGAATCATCCGGTTTTTTTCTTGCTATAATTATTTCGTTAAAAGTAATTTATTTTCCGATGGATCAAATTTTTAGTTCGCTGTTATCTTTTTTCAAAAAAGGCCGAATGGTTTTTTTCGGTATTTTTTTCGTTTTGTCGGTCGTGGTCGTTTTTTCCGTTATTTTTGTTTTAAGCTCTAAAGGAACCAACGGTAAGATCTTGGGTATTTCGCCGATGGTTTCCAGGGGTTCATCCAATTCGATTGATTCTATTAGTGATGTTTACATGGAGAAAGGGATGTCGTTTACTCCTCCAATTTATAATGAGACGCCCGCTTCGACCGCTTCTTTGCCTCAGGACAGGAAAGTTATAAGAAATGGTTCGCTTTCAATTTTGGTAAATAACGCGGAATCGGCCATTTTCGATATAAACAAAGTGGCCGATGATATGAATGGTTTTGTCGAGTATGCGAATATTTATGAAGTGTCGGAAGGAGTAAAATCCGGTTCAGCCACAATAAGGGTACCCTCGGATAAATTTACTGAGGCGATAGAGAAAATAAAGTCTTTGGCAATCAAAGTTGAAAGGGAAAGTATTGACTCTAGGGATGTTTCGGCAGAGTATGTTGATCTTGAGGCGAGAATTAAAAATTATCGATTTGAGGAAAGACAGTATCAGGAAATAATGGATAAGGCGTTAAAAATTCAGGATATTTTGGATGTAGCTTCTAGGTTAGCTGAAGTCAGAGGCCGGATTGAGAGGACGGAAGGCCAACTCAATCATTTGTCTAGACAAATTGATATGTCGGCAATATCGATTTCCCTAACCGCTGAGCCGGAGGTTCAGGTTTTTGGCATAATTTGGCGACCGTTTACGGTAATTAAACAATCGGTTAGATCATTTATTGCGGATATAACCGGATTTGTCGATTGGTTGATAGGTTTTATTTTTAAAATTCCGATATATCTTCTTAGAATCACGATTGCGGTTGCGATTGTGTGGTTTGGTTTGAGGGTTTTGGTTTGGCTTAAGCGCAAGTTTTGGGGTTGAATCTAAATTAGGTTTTGCCGATAAATATAAAATTATGAAAAATAAAGGGATAATATCAGCAGGGGCAGTTTTGATAATCGCTTTTCTTGTCGGGTTCGGTCTTATTGCCGGCGGAGTCTTAGTCTACAGAAATTCAGACGATAGGAAAATTCCTGATTTACCGGAACCGGTTTTGGGAGCTGATCGAGACGTTCACGGTTGCATTGGCTCGGCAGGATATTCTTGGTGCGAAGAAAAAAATAAATGTTTAAGGATTTGGGAGGAAGAGTGTTCTCCGTCTGTCAAAAAAGACGAGGATTCATTTGTTGTTCCCCCTTCGGTCAAACCTTGTGTCGTTACAGGATGTAGCGGACAGATTTGTGCCGAAGAGCAGATTGTTTCAACTTGCGAGTGGTCGCCGATTTACGCTTGCTATAAAGGGGCGAAGTGCGAGAGGCAAAAAGACGGGAAGTGTGGTTGGACTGATAACCCCGGTTTTAGGGAGTGTTTGAATCGAGGAGGTCTAGACAATTGATTTTTAGCGGAGACCGACTGTCCGCTTTTTTTAGCGGATACTGCCGGGTAGATCCAGGCTTTTTTGAGGTGAGTGGAATTGTTATTTTATGTTATAATTGTAATCGGATTTTTTATAAGTTTATCAAAAAAAAATGATAATTTATGTAGTTTTAGGGTTTTTAGTTTTGGTTATTTTATGGGTTATAGCCACTTATAATCGTTTTATTTCGCTGATAAATAGAGCCAAAGAGGCATGGAGCGACATAGATGTCCAACTTAAGCGTCGGTATGATCTGATACCCAATTTGGTAAGTACGGTAAAGGGATATGCAACGCACGAATCTTCCGCTTTTGAAAAGGTGACGGCGGCTCGGACGGCGGCGATGGGAGCCAGCGGACTTGAAGAAAAAGGCAAAGCCGAACTGGGTTTGGCCAGCGCTTTAAAGTCAGTTTTTGCGATTGCTGAGGCTTATCCCGAGCTGAAGGCCAATCAGAATTTTCACTCTTTGCAAAATGAATTGTCAGACACAGAAAACAAAATACAAGCGGCTCGCCGGTTTTACAATGGAAATGTTCGCGATCTCAATACGATGATGGAGCAGTTTCCGGCCAATGCGATTGCCGGTATGTTTAAATTTGGCAAGATGGAGTTTTTCGAGTTGGAAGCGGACGAACAGATGGCAAAGGAACCCGTCAAGGTGAATTTTTAGAAATTCATCCGGGTTTTGTGTTTTGAAGACTTCAGATTTTGCCAAGGTAAAATAATGGTTTGGCCTAATTGGGAAAATAGTTCGGAAAGGACTAGTGAACGGGTTTTAATCCGGGCAGGTTTCTTTTGTCGTCTAACGCTTGCGATCAGTTTTCTCTCTTTTATTTTTTTTCCGATTGGAATTTCCCTTGCGGAAGAAGACAGATCCTACTTTTTTGAAAGCATAGTTCAAGAATTTAAAATAAACGAGGATACGACAGTTGAAGTTTCCGAGTTGCAGGTTTACGACTTTTCTGGTCGTTTTAACAAAGGTTGGCGGAAAATACCTTTGGACAAAGTTTCCAGTATAGTTGATATCTCGGTAATAGACGGAAAGACCTTGAAACCGCTGGAATTTTCCTCAAAACCTCTAGAGAAAACTAGTCCTAACAGCTGGGGAAAATTTTTTTATCAGAAAAAAGGCGGTAATTTGGAAA